>JAGRMU010000056.1 GCA_020441165.1 Sedimentitalea sp. | reverse complement strand
GCACGAAATGCGCCGGGGTGCCGGTGCTGGCCAGGGTCGCGGCAATCTTGCGGGCGATGTGGCCCGACTTGCCCATGCCCGAGACGATCACCCGTCCGGTGGCATTGAGCAGCAGCTCGACGGCGCGGTCGAACGATCCGTTCAGGCTGGATTCGAGCCGGTTCAGCGCCTCGGCCTCGATGCGGATGACGCGCCGGCCGGTGTCCTGGAAGGCGCCGGTCATGTATGCGCGAAGATGTCTGTTTCGGGCCAGCCTTCCAGGTCGAGCCGGGCGCGGGCGGGCAGGAACTCGAAACAGGCCTGGGCCAGGTCCATGCGCCCCTCGCGCTCCAGCCGCCGGGTCAGCGCCTCGCGGATCCGGTGCAGGTAGAGCACGTCCGAGGCGGCATAGTCGAGCTGCGCCTCGCTCAGCGACTCGGCGCCCCAGTCGCTCATCTGCTGCTGTTTCGAGATATCCACCCCGATCAGCTCCTGCGTGAGGTTTTTCAGCCCGTGGCGGTCGGTATAGGTCCGCACCAGCCGGCTGGCGATCTTGGTGCACCAGACCGGCGCGGCCAGCGCGCCGAAGGCGTGATAGAGCACCGCGATGTCGAAGCGGCCGAAATGAAAGAGCTTGAGCGTGTCTGGGTCGGTCAGCAGCGCGCTCAGGTTCGGCGCCTCGCTCTGGCCCGGCATGATCTGCACGATATGGGCGTTGCCGTCGCCATCCGACAGCTGCACCACGCAGAGCCGGTCGCGATGCGGATTGAGGCCCATGGTCTCGCAGTCGATGGCCACGACCGGACCGAGGCGCAGTCCGTCGGGCAGATCCTGCCGGTAGAGATGGTTTGCCACGGGGGGTGTCCTTCGTAGTGCCGGTTCGCGGTCTCGGCCCGAGATAGGGGGTTTGCAAGTCAAACTCAACTGCCGCAGTCTCGCGGCACCGCAAATCGCGGACCCCGGCGCGCCGGGGCCGTGGAGCAAGGGGGAGGGCCGGCACATGCGTGCCCATGATCATCGGGATCTGCTGTTCCAGCTCTGGGAGGTGGCCGGGCTCGAGTCGCGCCTGGCGGGCACCGATCTCGACCGCGCGGCGGTCGAGGGGATCCTGGACACCGCCGACCGGATCGCGGCGGAACACTTCCTGCCCCATGGCCGGCTTGTCGACGAGGCGGAGCCGCGCTTCGAAGGCGGGCGCGCGGTGCTGCCGGACGTCGTCAAGGCGGCAGTGGACGCCCATGCCGGCGCCGGGTTCATCGCCGCCGGTTTCGATCCCGCGCATGGCGGCATGGGCCTGCCCGAGACGGTGCACATGGCGGCGAGCTTCATCTTCGCCGCCGCCAACGTCTCGCTCTCGGGCTATGCGATGCTGACGGTCGGGGCCGGGCGCTTGATCCAGAGCTTCGGCAGCGCCGAGCAGAAGCGGCGCTATCTCGAGCCGATGGCGGCGGGGCGGGTCTTCGGCACCATGTGCCTGAGCGAGCCGCAGGCGGGATCGTCGCTGTCGGACATCACCACAAGGGCCGAGCCGATGGCGGATGGGCGCTATGCGATCCGGGGCCGCAAGATGTGGATCTCGGGCGGCGATCACGAGCTGTCCGAGAACATCGTGCACATGGTTCTGGCGAAGATCCCGGGCGGGCCGCCGGGGGTGAAGGGCATCTCGCTTTTCATCGTGCCGAAGCTGCGCGAGGACGGGGCGCGCAACGACGTGACCCTGGCCGGGCTGAATCACAAGATGGGCTATCGCGGCACCACCAACTGCGCGCTGAACTTCGGCGAGGCGGGCGGGAGCATCGGCGAGCTGCTCGGCGAGGCGCACAAGGGCCTGTCCTACATGTTCCAGATGATGAACGAGGCGCGGATCGGCGTCGGCACCGGGGCCACGGCGCTGGGGCAGGCGGGCTATCAGGCCTCTTTGGCCTATGCCCGCGAGCGGCCGCAGGGGCGGGCGCCGGGCGCCAAGGACCCGGCCGCGCCGCAGGTGCCGATCATCGACCATGCCGATGTGCGCCGGTTGTTGCTGGCGCAGAAGGCGGCGGTCGAGCCGGCGCTGGCGCTGGCGCTGCATTGCGCGTCGCTGGTGGACCGTCAGCGGCAGGGCGATGCGCCGGCCGGGGTGCTTCTGGACCTGCTGACACCGATCGCCAAGTCCTGGCCTTCGGAGTTCTGCCTGGAGGCCAACAAGCACGCGATCCAGGTGCTGGGCGGGGCCGGCTATACCCGCGACTACCCGGTCGAGCGGTACTATCGCGACAACCGGCTGAACCCGATCCACGAGGGCACCCACGGCATCCAGGGCCTGGACCTGCTGGGGCGCAAGGTGCTGATCGACGGCGGCGCCGGGGTCCGGGCGCTGATGGCGGCGATCCGCGCCGATATCGACGCGGCCGGGGTGACGCCGCTGGCCGCACCGCTCGAGGCGACGCTGGTCCGGCTGGAACGCGTGACCGCACATCTCGCCGCGCAGGTGGCCAAGGATCCCGAGCGCGGGCTGGCCAACGCGACGCTCTACCTCGATTTCTTCGGCCATCTTGTGATGGGCTGGATGTGGCTGCGATCCTGCGCCGCCGCCACCCGCGTCGCCGCGCGCGACGGCGACAGCGATTTCCTGCGCGGCAAGCACCAGGCGGCGCGGTATTTCATGACGCGCGAGCTGTCGCGGACCGAGGGCTGGGCCGAGATCCTGATGCAGAACGATCCCAGCGCCTTCGAGATGGACACGCGCTGGTTCTGAGCGCGCAAACGGAGACGATCATGGCCAGGCCGAAGAATATCCTCTTCATCATGTTCGACCAGCTGCGCTGGGACTATCTGGGCTGCACCGGCCACCCGCACCTGACGACCCCGCATATCGACGCGCTGGCAGGGCGCGGCGTGCGGTTCAGCCGCGCCTATGTGCAGTCGCCGATCTGCGGCTCGTCGCGCATGTCCACCTATACCGGGCGCTACGTCCATTCCCATGGCGCCAGCTGGAACGGAATCCCGCTGAAGGTGGGCGAGATGACGCTGGGGGATCACCTGCGCCAGGCGGGCATGTCCTGCCACCTGGTCGGCAAGACCCACATGCGCGCCGACGCCGAAGGCATGGCGCGGCTGGGGCTGGAGCCGGACAGCCTGATCGGCGCCCGCGTCGCCGAATGCGGCTTCGACGTCTTCGAGCGCGACGACGGGATGCTGCCCGAGGGGCCGGACGGCTCCTACGATCCGGACGGCGCCCGGCAGTTCAACGCCGATCTGCGCGCCAAGGGCTACGAGAGCGACAATCCCTGGCACGACTTCTCCAATTCCGGGCTGGACGCGGCGGGCAACGTGCTGTCGGGCTGGTTCCTGAAGAACGCCAGCGAGGCCGCCAACATCGCAGAAGAGGACAGCGAGACCCCCTATCTGACCGGGCGCGGCATCGATTTCATGGCGCAGGCGCAAGGCCCCTGGTGCTGTCACCTCAGCTATATCAAGCCGCACTGGCCCTATATCGTCCCGGCCCCCTATCACGACATGTACGGGCCGGGCGACATCCTTCCGGTCAACCGCAGCCAGGCCGAGTTCGACACCGCCCATCCGGTGCTCAAGACCTTCATGTCCACGCGCATCGGCCGGGCGTTCAGCGAGGCGCGGGTGCGCGAGGCGGTGATCCCGGCCTATATGGGGTTGATCAAGCAGGCCGACGACCAGATGGGGCGGCTCTTCGCCTGGCTGGAACAGACCGGGCGGATGGACGACACGATGATCGTGCTGACCTCGGATCACGGCGATTTTCTCGGCGATCACTGGATGGGCGAGAAGACCTTCTTTCACGACGCCGCCGTGAAGGTGTCGCTGATCGTCTACGATCCCTCGCCCGAGGCCGACGCCACCCGCGGCACCGTCTGCGACGCGCTGGTCGAGAGCATCGACCTTGCCCCTACCTTCGTCGAGGCGGCGGGCGGCACGGTGCCGGGCCACATCCTCGAGGGGCGCTCGCTGCTGCCGATCCTGCGCGGGCATGCGACGGAGACCGGGCGCGAGCATGTGATCTGCGAATACGACTATTCCGCCTCGCCGGTGGCCGAGATGCTGAACGCGAATCTGCGCGATGCGGTGATGTTCATGGTCGCCACCAAGCGCTGGAAGCTGATCCATTGCGAGGGCGGTTATCGACCGATCCTCTTCGATCTGGAAAGCGACCCGCAGGAGCTGACCGATCTCGGCGACAGCGCCGATCATGCCGACGTGATCGCCGAGATGTACGGGCGTCTCTTCGCCTGGGCCCGCCGCCCGTCGCAGCGCACCACCCGCTCCGAGGCGCAGCTGGTCGAGATGCGCGGCAAGTCGGGCCGGCGCGGGGTGGTTCTGGGCATCTACGACGAGAACGACGCGCCGCTGGAACTGACGGTGAAGTATCGCGGTCGCAAGGCCCGTCCCTGGTCCGAGATCCGCCGCCCCCCGGAAGATTGAGCGGGATCACCCGGCCGCCGCATAGGTGCGCGCGTCCAGCGGTACCTCGGCGATCAGCGCGTCCACCGCCGCCGCCAGTGCCGCCTCGGCGGCGTTCATCCGGCGCGCGGGGTTGGTGAGCACGTGCACGTCCACCGCCGGCAACGCGTCGTAGGGCGGCAGCGGCCAAAGGTTGCCCAGATCCACGTCGCGCTGCGCCACGTGCACCGGCAGCGCGCCAATCCCCAACCCGGCGACGATCATCCGTCGCACCTCGGGCAGGTTCGCCGAGATGCCCTTGAGGTCGGATTTCAGCGCGGCGGCCTCGCGCAGGCGGGTCACCCCGCTGAGCGGGCCGGCCTCGGCATCGGTCTGGAACGAGACCGAGCTTTCGCCGGCCAGCTCGGCCAGCTCGATCTCCCGCCTGCCGAACAGCCGGTGCCCCGGGCCGCAATAGAGCGCGAAATACTCGCGAAAGAGCACCTGCGCTCTGAGCGCCGGATCCGGCGCGCGCATCAGGCAGACGCCGAGGCTCGCCCGGCCCTCGCGCAGCCGCACCAGCACGTCGTCGCTTTCCGAGATGGCGATGGAATAGGTGACCTCGGGGCTCGCCTCGTTGAAGCGGCCCAGCAGGTCGTCGAAATGCGGCGACATCACGTGGCTGGTCATCACCAGGGCGATATGCCCGCTGATCCGGTCGCGGGTCTCGGACAGCAGGTCCGGAATATGCGCCACCGTTCCGAACATGCCGGCGCATTCGCCATGCAGCACCCGCCCGGCCTCGGTCAGCGCGAAACTGTGGGGTCCCCGGTCCAGCAGGCGCTGGCCGACGGTCTCCTCCAGCCGCTTCAGCGCGCTGCTCACGGTGGGCTGCTTGACGCCCAGGAAATTGGCCGCGCGGGTGATCCCGCCCTCGTCCACGACCACCATGAAGGTACGCAGCAGGTTCCAGTCCAGCGCCCAGGGGAATCGCTGCTCGTAGGGGCGTAGCATAGATTTTCTCAATGTTAATGATTGTTGTTATCTGTTTGCACAATGGCTCCGCCCCGTGCAACAGATTTGTCCTGAGCATCCGGTCGCGCCTCGCGGGGCGCGGCCGTCTCACACCAATCTGACAGGGAAAGGACGCAGGATGAAAGCGTTTCAGACAATATTCAAGGGTGCGGTTGCTGCCGGTGCCGTCGCGCTTGCCGGGCTCGCCACGGTCGGCGCGGTCTCGGCCGACGAGCTTGAGGCGATCAAGGAAAAGGGCGTGTTGCGCATCGCGATGAGCGGCCAGTACCCGCCCTTCAACTTCGTCAACGAGCAGAACCAGGTCGTGGGGTTCGACCCGGCGATCGGCACCGAGATTGCCAAGCGCATGGGGCTGGAGGTCGAGATCATCACCACCGCCTGGGACGGCATCATCGGCGGGCTGCTGGCCAACAAGTACGACGCCGTCGTCGGCTCGATGTCGATCACCGAGGAGCGCGACAAGGTGATCGATTTCGTCGGTCCCTACTACAACACCAAGCGCGCGATCTTCACCAAGGCGGGTTCTCCGATCACCTCGGTCGACCAGCTGGACGAGGTCAAGGTCGGCGTGACCCTGGGCGAGACCCACGAGCAGTGGGCGCGCGACCAGGGCTATGACCTGAACACCTACAAGGGCCTGCCCGAGCTGCTTCTGGAGCTGGACAACGGCCGGGTCGATGCCATCGTCAACGATTCGATCCCGGTGATGCTGGCGATGAAGGCCGGGCAATACGATCTGGCGATCGTCGAGGATCCCTCGGCCGAGCCGATCGGCGCCGGCATCGCCATCCGCGAGAACAACCCCGAGCTGGCCGCGGCCATGCAGGCGGCGCTGGACTCGATGATGGAGGACGGCACCTATCTCAAGATCGCCGAGGAATGGGTCGGCGGCGACATCCGCTGAGCCGGAAATGACGGCCGGCCCGCGCGCATCCGCCGCGCGGGCCGGCATGGCTTCGCCACTCCGGAGATCCCGATGACCACCGCCTATGGCAAGCTGACCTGGGAAGAGGTGCGCGACGCCGACAAGGATCGCGTGGTGATCCTGAACGTCTCGGCCACCGAGGATCACGGGCCCCACATGCCGCTGGACACCGACACGGTGCTGGGCATGGCGGTGGCCGAAGGGGTGGCGGCGGCGGCGCCCGACGAGGTGCTGGTGATGCCCCCCGTTCCCTACGGGTTCAACGAGCACCACAAGGATTTCCCCGGCGTGATCTGGATCCAGCCCGAGACGCTGCTGGCCTTCGTCACCGACATCACCGCCTCGCTTGCCCATCACGGCTTTCGCCGGATCCTGCTGCTCAACAGCCACGGCTCGAACCATCCGGTGCTGGACCTGGCGGCGCGCAAGACGGTGATTGCCAGCGGGGTGATCTGCGTCTCGGCCTCGTACTGGAACCTGATGCCGGCGCGGATCAACGCCATCCGCACGTCCGAGACCGGCGGCATCGCCCATGCCGGCGAGTTCGAGGCGGCGATGTACAAGCACCTGCAACCCGATCTGGTGCACCTGGAGAAGGCGGCGAAGCAGGTGGTGCACAACCCCGAGAGCCGGTTCTTCAACCTCGATCTGGCCGGAGGCGGCGGTGGTGCGATGCTGATGCGCTGGTGGTCCGAGGTCTCGCCCGACGGCACCATGGGCGATCCCACGGTCGCCGATGCCGAGACCGGGCGCCGCTTTCTCGAGGCCGCGATCGAGGAAACCACCGCGCTGGTGCGCGAGATCCGCGCCCTGCCGATCCTGACGCGGCGCGACCACCACGCGCCCACGACGCGAAAGGCCTGACATGGATATCGACCTGATCCTGCGGGTCTACCCGTTCTTCATCGAGGCGGCCTGGGTCACCATCCAGCTGTCGGTTTTGACCACGATCCTGGGTCTGGCCTGCGGTGCGCTGGGGGCTGCGGCGCGGATGTCGCGTCTGGCGGTGTTCCGCTGGATCGGGGCCGCCTATGTCAGCGTGTTCCGCGGCACGCCGGCGCTGATCCAAGTGTTCATCCTCTATTTCGGCGGCCCGCAGATCGGCATCCAGCTGGACAGTTTCGCCGCCGGCACCATCGCGCTGGGGGTCAATATCGGTGCCTATATGACCGAGACCATCCGCGGCGCCATTGTGTCGGTGGACAAGGGACAGACCGAAGCCTCGCGCACCCTCGGGATGAGCCGCTGGAAGACCATGCGCTATGTGATCTTGCCGCAGGCGATGCGTATGATGATCCGCCCCCTCGGGGTCAATATCAACGCGCTGATCAAGGGCACCGCGCTGGTCGCGCCGATCTCGGTGGTCGAGTTGACCTATACCGCGCAGCGCTTCATCGGCTCGACCTACAAGCCCTTCGAGATGTTCCTGTTGGCCGGGCTTCTCTACATGGTGATCATCTATGTCGCCGGCCAGGGCATCGCGTGGCTGGACCGCCGGGCTCGGATCACATGAGCGCGCGGCGCGAGAGCGGAGGGGCATAGCCATGGGTCTCGATTTCACCGTGGTTCCCAGCTATTTCGGCGTGCTGCTGATGGGCGCGGGATGGACCATCGCGATCACCGTCGCGGCCGGGCTGCTCAGTTTCTTCGGGGGCATCTTCTTCGCGGTGGTGGCGCTCTACGGCCATTGGGCGATCCGGTTGCCGTTCCGGCTTTTCGCCTGGCTCTTCATGGGCACGCCGCTGCTGCTGCAGCTCTTCCTGATCTATTTCGGGCTGATCCAGATCGGCATCGACTTGCCGGCCTTCGTCGCCGGGGTGATCGGGCTGGGCCTGCATTTCGCGGTCTACAACTCCGAGCTGATCCAGGCCAGCATCCTGGCGGTGGATAAGGGCCAGTACGAGGGCGCGCGCACCCTCGGGCTCAGCCGGTTGCAGACGCTGCGCTACATCGTCGTGCCGCAGGCGGTGCGCGCGGTGGTGCCGCCGATGGGCAACAACATGATCGCGCTTCTCAAGGACAGCGCGCTGGTCTCGGTGATCGGCGTCATGGAACTGACCCTGGCCGCGCAGCAGGCGATCAGCCGCACCTATCGCCCCTTCGAGTTCTACCTCGCTGCGGCGGCCTGCTACTATGTGATCAACCTCGCGCTCGAGGCCGGATTGCGCCGTCTGGAACGGCGCTTCCAGGCCTCCCGCTGACCCGGACCCGGAGGCCCAGATGCCCGACACGCCCTTCATCGACATCCGCCACGCCGCCAAGAGCTTCGGTTCGCTGGAGGTGCTCAAGGACATCAACCTTCAGGTGCAGAAGGGCCAGATCGTCGCCATCATCGGCCCCAGCGGCTCGGGCAAGTCGACCCTGCTGCGCGCGATCAACGAGCTTGACCCGCTGACCTCGGGCGAGGTCTGGCTGGAGGGGGTGCAGGTCAACAAGAAGCTCTCGCACAGCCAGTACGAGAAGCACGTCAACCAGGTGCGCCAGGACATCGGCATGGTGTTCCAGCATTTCAACCTCTTCCCGCATCTCACCGTGCGCGGCAACATCACCCTGGCGCCGAAGCTGCTGAAGGGGATTTCCACCGAGGAGGCGAACCGGCTGGCCGAGGAGCAACTGGCCAAGGTCGGCCTCTCCGAGAAGATCGACGCCTATCCCTCGCAGCTTTCCGGCGGGCAGAAACAGCGCGTCGCCATCGCCCGCGCGCTGGCGATGAAGCCCAAGGTGATGCTCTTCGACGAGGCGACCTCGGCGCTCGATCCCGAACTGGTCGAGGAGGTCAACCTGGTGATGAAGCAGCTGGCGCAGGAGCACATGACGATGATCATCGTCACCCACGAGATGGGCTTCGCCCAGGACGTCTGCGACCGGGTGCTGTTCATGGATCAGGGGGTGGTGGTCGAGGAAGGCCCGCCAGACGTGATCTTCCGTAACCCGGAAAACGAGCGGACCCGCAATTTCCTGCGCAAGCATCTGGCGGCGCAGAAATGATGACCGCCGCGACCCGTCCCTCGAACCTCTTCTACCAGTCGCGTCTTGCGCGTCCGATGCTGGACCGGGCCGAGGGCGTCTATTTCTACGACACCACCGGCAAGCGCTATCTCGACGGCTCCAGCGGCGCGATGGTCAGCAATATCGGCCATTCCAACCCGCGGGTGATCGCGGCGATGAAGGCGCAGATCGACAAGTCCACCTTCGGCTACCGGCTGCATTTCCAGAACCAGGCCGCCGAGGACCTGGCGCGGATGACCGCCGCGCTGATGCCCGAGGGGCTGGACCGGGTGTTCTTCGTCTCGGGCGGCTCGGAGGCGGTGGAAAGCGCGACCAAGCTGGCGCGGCAATACGCGATCTGCCGGGGCGAGGGCAGCCGCTGGAAGGTGATCTCGCGCTTTCCCTCCTATCACGGCTGCACGCTGGGGGCGCTGGCGCTGACCGGCTATGATCCGCTGTCGCGCCCTTTCGCGCCGATGATGCGCGACATGCCGAAGATCGCGGCGCCGATGTGCTATCTGGACCGCGACAACCTCGACGACGCGGCGCGGGGGCTGAAATACGCCGAGCTGCTGCGCGACGAGATCCTCGCGCAAGGGCCCGAGACGGTGCTGGCCTTCATCATGGAGCCGGTGGGCGGCGCCTCGACCGGGGCGCTGGTGGCGCCGGACAGCTACTACGCCCGCATCCGCGAGATCTGCGACGAGTTCGGGATCCTCTTGATCTATGACGAGGTGATGACCGGCGCCGGGCGCACCGGCAGGTTCGTCGCCTCCGAGCACTGGGGGATCGTGCCCGACATCGTGGCGCTGTCCAAGGGCTTCGCCGCCGGCTACGCGCCGCTGGGCGCGATGGTGGCGCGCACCGATATCGTCGAGGCGGTGCTGGATGCGGGTGGTTTCCTGCACGGCTTCACCTATGCCGGCAACCCGCTGGCCTGCGCCGCGGGCGTCGCGGTTCTGCAGGAGCTGCAGGAGCAGAAGCTGATCGAGAACGCCGCCGCGATGGGCGCCGAGCTCAAGGCCGAACTGACCAAGCTGATGGAGCGCTATCCCTTCATCGGCGACGTGCGCGGCCTCGGCCTGCTGCTGGCCTTCGAGCTGGTCGCCGACCGCGAGACCATGACGCCGCTGCCGAAGGGGCTGAACGCCTACAACCGGCTGGTCGATCTGGCCTATGAGCGCGGGCTGATCATCTATTCGCGGCGCACGCGGGGCGGCACCGAGGGCGATCACTTCATGGTCTGTCCGCCGTTGATCCTGACCCGCGGGCAGATCGACGAGATCATCGGCATCCTCACCGACAGCCTCGACGCGATGGCCGCCGAGATGAACCTGCCGGTGGCGGCCTGATGCGCCTGCCCGACAAGACCGCGACGATGGAAGCGGCGATCGCCGCGATCCCCGACGGGGCGACGATCATGCTGGGCGGCTTCGGCGTGCCCGGCACGCCCTTCTGCCTGATCCGCGAGCTGGTGCGGCAGGGTCAGAAGGATCTGACGATCATCAAGAACGACGCCAACGAGACCGGCATGGGCGTGGACTGGCTGCTGGAGGCGGGGCAGGTGGCGCGGCTGATCGCCAGCCATATCGGGCTCAACAGCCGCGCGGTGCGGATGATGAACGCGGGCGAGATCGAGGTCGAGTTCGCCGCCCAGGGCATCCTGGCCGAGCGCATCCGCTGCGCCGGCTCGGGGCTGCTGGGCTTCGTCACCGATATCGGCCTCGGCACGCGCATGGCGCGCGGCAAGACCGAGGTGACGGTGGAGGGGCGCACCGGGCTCCTGGAAACCGCGCTTTTCGCCGATTTCGCGCTGGTCCATGCCGACCGCGCCGACCATTTCGGCAATCTCTGCTATGCCGCCGCGGCGCGCAACTTTAACCCGCTGATCGCCATGGCCGCGCGCCGCACCATCGCCGAGGTCGAGACGGTGCTGCCTCTCGGCGCGCTGGCGCCCGAGGAGGTGCACACGCCCGGCCCCTTCGTCGACCAGGTGATCGCGCTGCCCGAATTGCCGGAGGTCTACGGTGTCGTCCAGCGCTAGAACCCGGATGCTGCGCCGCGCCGCCGCCGAGATCCGCCCCGGCATGGTGGTCAATCTCGGCATCGGTCTGCCGACCCAGGTGCTGGCGCATGTGCCCGCAAACCTGCCGGTCTGCCTGCACTCCGAGAACGGCATTGCCGGGGTCGGGCCGGTCCGCGAGGGCGCTGCCGCCGACCGCAACCTGATCGACGCCGGTGGCGCCTATGTCTCGACGGTGCCCGGCGCCTCGTTCTGCGACAGCGCCACCTCGTTTGCCATCGTGCGCGGCGGGCGGCTGGACCTGACGCTGCTTGGCGCCTTCGAGGTGGCCGGCAATGGAGATCTGGCCAACTGGATCATCCCCGGCCAGTTCACCCCCGGTGCCGGCGGCGCCATCGAGCTGGCGCAGAAGGCGCGCCGGGTCTGCGTGCTGACCACCCACGCCGACAAGAGCGGGCGCTCGAAGATCCGCAAGCGCTGCGAGCTGCCGCTGACCGCGCCGGCCTGCGTCGACCGGATCGTCACCGACCTGGCGGTTTGCGACGTGACCGCCGAGGGGCTGGTGCTGACCGAACTGGCCGACGGGGTGAGCGTCGCGCAGGTGCTGGCCGCCACCGATGCCGATCTGATCGTCCCCGAGGGGGCGATCCCCACCTTCTGAGAGGCCGCCATGGACAACGATACGAGAACCGCCATCCTGAAGGCCGTCGACGCGCGTTTCGACCGGCAGGTCGAGTTCCTCGCCGAGCTCAGCGCCCATCCCTCGACCCGCGGCAACGAGCAGTCGGCGCAGGACTTCATGGCCGGCGAACTGGCGGCGCGGGGCATGGAGGTCGACCGCTGGACCATCGACGTGGCCGACATCGCGCATCTGCCTGGCTTCTCGCCGGTGATCGGCGATTACGCGGACGCAGTGAACGTCGTCGGCACGCTCAAGGGGCAGGGCAGGGGCCGCAGCCTGATCCTCAACGGCCATATCGACGTGGTGCCGGAAGGCCCGCTCGACATGTGGGACACGCCGCCCTACGCGCCGCGCGTCGATGATGGCTGGATGTACGGGCGCGGCGCCGGCGACATGAAGGCGGGTCTGGCGGCCAATCTCTTCGCGCTGGACGCGCTGCGCGAGGCCGGCTTTGCCCCCGCCGGCGAGGTGATCTACCAGTCCGTGGTCGAGGAGGAATGCACCGGCAACGGCGCTCTGGCCTGCCTGCAGCGCGGCTATCGCGCCGATGCGGTGCTGATCCCCGAACCCTTCGAGGAGGCGCTGCTGACCGCGCAGCTGGGGGTGCTCTGGTTCCAGGTGCATCTCAAGGGCATCCCGGTGCACGTGGCCTACGCCGGCACCGGCTCGAACGCCATCGAGGCGGCGATCCCGCTGATCGCGGCGCTGCACGAGATGGAGGCGCGCTGGAACCGGCCCGAGAACCGCCATGCCTGCTATGCCGGGCACGATCATGCGCTGAACCTCAACATCGGCCGGATCGAGGGCGGCGACTGGACCAGCTCGGTGCCGGCCTGGTGCGTCTTCGACGTGCGCATGGGCCTCTTTCCGGGCCAGGACCTCGAGGACGCCAAGCGCGAGATCGAGGAGGTGCTGAGGAGCGCGGCCCGGACCCACCCCTTCCTGCGCAACAACAGTCCCGAGATCGTCTATCACGGCTTTCACGCCGAGGGCTACGCGCTGGCCGAGGACGGATCCGAGGCCGCCGCGCAGGCGATCGCCGCGCTGGAGAGCGCACACCGCGCCGTCAACGGCAGCGCGCTTGAGCGCAAACCCTCGACCGCGACCACCGATGCGCGTTTCTTCGGCCTCTATGCCGATACTCCGGCGCTGGTCTATGGGCCCACCGCCGAGGCGATCCACGGCTTCAACGAGCGGGTCGATCTCGATTCGGTGCGCCGCGTCACCCAGGCGACGGCGCTCTTCATCGCCAATTGGTGCGGGCTGACCCGCATCTGAGCGGCCGGGGGCCGGGTTCCCTCGCGGCATCACCCCCTTTTCACGTCGTCCGAAGAGTGGCAGGGTGGCAGGCATGACGCGGTCCGGCAGAGCCATCGCTTCTCGCCGTCTCCGTCACACGTCTTTGACGAATGAAAAGCAAGTTGGGAGATTTCCATGACACTCAGAACCACACTCGCGGCCGGGGTCGCGGCGCTGGCGCTCGGCGCCGGCATGGCCTCGGCGCAGGCCCTCGTCTATTGCTCGGAAGGCTCGCCCGAAGGCTTCGATCCGGCGCTCTACACCGCCGGCACCACCTTCGATGCCTCCAGCCACCCGATCTACAACCGCCTGACCGAATTCAAGACCGGCACCACCGAGGTGATTCCGGGCCTTGCGGAAAGCTGGGAGGTTTCGGACGACGGCAAGACCGTCACCTTCAAGCTGCGCGCGGGCGTCAAGTTCCACAGCAACGACCAGTTCACCCCGACCCGCGACTTCAACGCGGATGACGTGATCTTCTCCTTCGACCGCCAGGGCAACCCCGAGAACCCCTATAACCAGGTTTCCGGCGGCACCTGGGAATATTACGGCGGCATGTCGATGCCCGACCTGGTCGAGAGCATCGAGAAGGTGGACGACCTGACCGTGGTCTTCAACCTGACCCGTCCGGAAGCGCCGTTCATTGCCAACA
This sequence comes from Sedimentitalea sp., assembly GCA_020441165.1. Taxonomy (GTDB): domain Bacteria; phylum Pseudomonadota; class Alphaproteobacteria; order Rhodobacterales; family Rhodobacteraceae; genus JAGRMU01. Next base: position 10,839 of record JAGRMU010000056.1, on the reverse strand, counting down.
TGGCGATGGATTTCGCCTCGATCGTGTCCAAGGAATATGCCGACGCGATGCTCGAGGCCGGCACGCCGGAGATGCTGAACCAGGCGCCGATCGGCACCGGCCCCTTCATCTTCCAAGCCTATCAGAAGGACGCGGTGATCCGCTATCTGCGCAACGACGATTACTGGGACGGCCCCGCCGCCTCCGAGGCACTGATCTTCGCGATCACCCCGGACGCCTCGGTGCGCTACCAGAAGGTGCAGGCGGGCGAGTGCCACGTGATGGCCTATCCGAACCCGGCCGATGTCGAGGCGATGAAGGCCGACGAGAACATCGTGGTGATGGAGCAGGAAGGGCTGAACGTCGGCTATCTGGCCTACAACACCCAGATGGCGCCCTATGACAACGCCAACGTGCGCCGGGCGCTGAACATGGCGATCGACAAGCAGGCGATCATCGACGTGGTGTTCCAGGGCTCCGGCCAGATCGCCAAGAACCCGATCCCGCCGACCATGTGGTCCTACAACAACGACATCGTCGACGACCCCTACGATCCCGAAGCGGCCAAGAAGATGCTGGAAGAGGAAGGCGTCACCGATCTGAAGATGAAGATCTGGGCGATGCCGGTGCAGCGGCCCTACAACCCGAACGCGCGGCGCATGGCCGAGCTGATGCAGGAGGATTTCGGCAAGATCGGCGTCGAGGTCGAGATCGTCTCCTACGAGTGGGGCGAATACCTGGAGCGCTCGAAGGCGCTGGACCGCGACGGCGCGATCCTGCTGGGCTGGACCGGCGACAACGGCGATCCGGACAACTTCCTCGCGGTTCTGCTGGGCTGCGACGCCGTCGGGGCCTCGAACCGGGCGCAGTGGTGCCATGAGCCGTTCAACGACCTGGTGCAGAAGGCCAAGGTGCTGCCGACCCAGGCCGAGCGCACGCCGCTCTACGAGGAGGCGCAGGTGATCTTCAAGGAGCAGGCGCCCTGGGCCACCATCGCCCATTCGGTGGTCTACATGCCGATGCGCCCCGAGGTCGAAGGCTACGTCGTCCATCCGCTGGGTGGGCACATCTTTACCCGCGTCGGCCTGTCCAAGTAGCGCACTACCGGGGGCGGCCCGTTCCGGCGCCGCCCCCGCAGCTGAAATTTTTCCGGCGGAGGTGTCCCGTGACCCGAACTCTTGCCGACCGACTGACCGACTATGCCGCCGTGGCCGCGAGCCTCGGCGTCGACGCGGTGGCGCTGGTGCCGGGGCCGAACTTCACCCGCGCGCTGAACCACTCCTTCATGAGCCACGAACGCCCGTTCCTGCTGGTGATCCCGGCGCGCGGCGCGCCCGCGGCGCTGGTGCCGAACCTCGAATTGCGCAGCTGGGATCTGGTCGGTTTCGAGGGCGCCGTCTTCGACTGGCGCGACCAGGACGGCTATGACGCGGCCTTCGCGGCACTGATGACGCATCTGGGCATCGCCTCGCTGGCGGTCGAGGGTCAGGTGATGCGGGTCTTCGTGCATCACGCCCTGAAGCGCGCCCAGCCCGATCTGCGCATCATCGATGGCGAGCAGGCGATCTCGGGCCTGCGGATGATCAAGACGCCGCAGGACATCGCCGCGCTGCAGGCGGCCATCGACATCTCGGAACGCGCCCTCGCCCGCACGCTGGAGGGCGTGCGCCTGGGCCAGACCGAGACCGAGATCGAACAGGCGCTGATCCAGGCGCTTTTCGCCGAGGGCGCCGAGGATCTGTCCTTTGCCCCCATCGTCGCGGCGGGCGACAACTCGGCCCGCCCCCATGCCCATGCGCGGGCGGATTACGCGGTGAAGGCCGGCGATGCGCTGCTGCTGGATTTCGGCGCGCGCAAGCACGGCTTTGCCGCCGACATCACCCGCACCGTCTTCCTGCGCGAGGTCAGCGACGAGGGCGCCGCGGTCTATGATACGGTGCTGCGCGCCAACCTGAAGGGCCTCGAGGTGGCGCGGGCCGGCATCACCGCCCATGACATCGACGATGCGGTGACCGGGGTTCTGGAAGCCTCGCCCTTCGCGGATCGCATCCGCACCAAGACCGGGCACGGGCTGGGCCGCGACGTGCACGAGGCGCCTTACATCATGCGCGGTAACCTCATGGTCCTGCCCGCCGGCACCGTCTTCACCAATGAGCCGGGGCTTTACGACATCGGCAATTTCGGGGTGCGGATCGAGGATGACGTGCTGATCACCGAGGACGGTTGCCGCGCGTTGACCGCCTATCCGAAGGAGCTGACGGTGCTGCCATGCTGAAATACCTGGCCTCGCGGCTGCTGACCTTCATTCCGACCTTCATCGGGGTGACGCTCATCTCGTTCAGCTTCATCCGGGCCTTGCCGGGCGATCCGATCGTCGTGATGGCCGGCGAGCGCGGCTTGAGCGAGGAGCGCTATGCCGAGCTGGTCAAGCAATTCGGCTTCGACCGCCCCGTCTACGTGCAGTTCTGGGAGTATCTGACCGGCGTGCTGCAGGGCGATCTGGGCAATTCCTTCGTCACCAAGAAACCGGTCTGGGACGAGTTCTTCGCGCTCTTCCCGGCGACGCTCGAGCTGTCGATCTGCGCGATGATCTTCGCGGTGGCGCTGGGGCTGCCCGCGGGCGTCATCGCCGCCGTCAACCGCGGCAAGTTCTTCGACCGGGCGCTGATGTCCACCGCGCTGGTCGGCTATTCGATGCCGATCTTCTGGTGGGCGCTGCTGCTGATCATCGTGTTCTCGGGCAACCTGGGCTGGACGCCGGTCTCGGGGCGGATCGACCTGGTCTATTACTTCCCCAACGCCACCGGCTTCATGCTGATCGACAGCCTCGTTTCGGGCCAGAAGGGCGCCTTCGCCTCGGCTGTGCGCCACCTGATCCTGCCCACCATCGTGCTGGGCACCATCCCGCTGGCGGTGATCGCGCGGCAGACCCGCAGCGCCATGCTCGAGGTGCTGGGCGAGGATTACATCCGCACCGCCCGCGCCAAGGGCATGCCGCCGGGGCGGATCAACGGCATCCACGCGCTCAGGAACGCGCTGATCCCGGTGGTCACGGTGATCGGCCTCTCGGTCGGCACGCTCTTGGCCGGGGCGATCCTGACCGAGACCATCTTCAGCTGGCCGGGCATCGGCAAGTGGATGGTCGATTCGATCTTCCGCCGCGACTATCCGGTGGTGCAGGGGGGACTTTTGCTGATCGCGGTGATGGTGATGATCGTGAACCTGACCGTCGACGTGCTCTACGGCGTCATCAACCCGAAGATCAGGAAGCGCTGAGATGACCGAGACAGCCGCCGCCGCCGTCACCGAGACCGCCCGCCCCAACCGGCTGCGCGAGTTCTGGTACTATTTCCGCGAGAACCGCGGCGCGGTGATCGGGCTCTGGGTCTTCGCGGTCTTCGTGTTCTGCGCCGCGCTCGGCCCCTGGATCGCGCCGCACGATCCGACCCAGCAGTTCCGCGAATACACCCTGCTGCCGCCGGCCTGGCAGACGGGCGGCAGCTGGGAGTTCATCCTGGGCACCGATCCGCTGGGCCGGGACATGCTGTCGCGGCTGATCGTCGGGGCGCGATACTCGTTCTTCGTCGGGGTCGTGGTGGTCTCCATCGCCGCCTCGGGCGGCATCCTGATCGGGCTGATCGCGGGCTTCTCGCCGACCTGGCTGGACGCGATCATCATGCGGATCATGGACATCATCCTGGCCTTCCCGTCGCTCCTGCTGGCGCTGGTGCTGGTGGCGATCCTCGGCCCCAGCCTGACCAACGCGATGATCGCCATCGCCATCGTTCTGCAGCCGCATTACGTGCGCCTCACCCGCGCCTCGGTCCTCTCGGAGAAGCAGAAGGACTACGTGACCTCGGCCCGCGTCGCCGGGGCGGGGCTGGTGCGGCTGATGTTCGTGACCGTGCTGCCCAACTGCCTGGCGCCGATCATCGTGCAGGGGGCGCTGTCGTTTTCCACCGCGATCCTCGATGCCGCCGCGCTCGGCTTCCTGGGCATGGGCGCGCAGCCGCCGACCCCGGAATGGGGCACCATGCTGGCCGAGGCGCGCGAGTTCATCCTGCGCGCCTGGTGGGTGGTGACCTTCCCCGGCCTCGCCATCCTGGTCACGGTGCTGGCGATCAACCTGATGGGCGACGGGCTGCGCGACGCGCTGGATCCCAAGCTGAAGCGGAGCTGAGTGACATGAGCCTTCTGCGCATCCGCAATCTCAGCGTCGATTTCGCCACCGCCTCGGGGCCGTTCCGGGCGGTGGATTCGGTGGATATCGACGTCGATACCGGCGAGATCCTGGCCATCGTCGGCGAAAGCGGCTCGGGCAAGTCCGTCTCGATGCTGGCGCTGATGGGGCTCTTGCCCTGGACCGCGACGATCACCGCCGACGAGATGATGTTCGACGGGCACGACCTGTCGAAACTCGGCCCGGCCGCCCGCCGCCGCATCGTCGGCAAGGACCTGGCGATGATCTTCCAGGAGCCGATGTCCTCGCTCAACCCCTGTTTCACCGTCGGCTGGCAGATCAAGGAGGCGCTGCGCTTCCATCTCGGCCTCGACCGCGCGGCGCGCCATGCCCGCGCCATCGAACTCTTTGAGCAGGTCGGCATCCCGGCGCCGGAAAAGCGCCTCTCGGCCTTTCCGCACCAGATGTCGGGGGGCATGAACCAGCGGGTGATGATCGCCATGGCGATCTCGTGCCGCCCGAAGCTGCTGATCGCGGACGAGCCGACCACCGCGCTCGACGTGACCATCCAGGCGCAGATCCTCGACCTGCTGACCGGCCTGCGCAAGGAGACCGGCATGGGGCTGGTGCTGATCACCCATGACATGGGCGTTGTCGCCGAAACCGCCGAGCGGGTCAGCGTGCAATATGCCGGCCAGAAGATCGAGGAACAGCCGGTCGCCGATCTCTTCGCCACGCCGCACCACCCCTATACCGCCGCCCTGCTCGACGCCCTGCCCGAGCGGGCGACGGAGAAGAAGCTGCCGACCATCCCCGGCGTGGTGCCCGGGCAGTTCGACCGGCCGGCGGGGTGCCTCTTCTCGCCGCGCTGCAAGTTCGCCGATGCGCTCTGCCGCGCGACGCCGCCGAAACCGCAGGGCCGCGATCTGGGGCTGGCCCGCTGCCACTACCCGCTCAATACCGACGAAAGGGCCGCGTCATGAGCGCCCCGGTGATGGTCGCCTCGGGCCTTGCCCGCCACTACGAGGTGGGCGGCGGGCTCTTCTCCAAGGCGCAGATCCTGCGCGCCGTGGCGCGGGTCGATTTCGACCTCTACGCCGGCAAGACCCTGGCGGTGGTCGGCGAATCCGGCTGCGGGAAATCCACCCTGGCGCGCATGGTGACGATGATCGAGGAGCCGACCGCCGGCAGCCTGACCCTCGACGGCAAGCCTGTGGTGCGCGCACGCTGGCCCGAGCTGCGCGGCGACGTGCAGATCGTGTTCCAGGACCCCTACGGCTCGCTCAACCCGCGCCAGCGCATCGGCGCGATCCTGGCCGAGCCGCTGGCGATCAACCGCCCCGACCTCTCGGCCGCCGACCGCCGCGCCAAGGCCCGCGAGATGCTGGGGCTGGTCGGCCTGCGTCCCGAGCATTACGACCGCTATCCGCACATGTTCTCGGGCGGGCAGCGCCAGCGCATCGCCATCGCCCGGGCGCTGATGCTCGATCCCAAGGTGCTGGTGCTGGACGAGCCGGTCTCGGCCCTCGACGTGTCGATCCAGAGCGCGATCCTGAACCTGCTTGTCGACCTGCAGGAGCGGCTGGGGCTGGCCTATCTCTTCATTTCCCACGACCTGAGCGTGGTGCGCCATGTCGCCGACGACATCATCGTGATGTACCTGGGGCTGGCGGTCGAGACCGGCCCCAAGGAGGCGGTCTTCGCCGCCCCGCGCCATCCCTATACCACGGCGCTGCTCTCGGCGACGCCGCGCGCCGATCCGGGGGCCAAGCACACGCGGATCAAGCTGACCGGGGAACTGCCCTCGCCGCTGGCGGTGCCGCCCGGCTGCCCCTTCGCGCCGCGCTGCTGGAAGGCGCAGGACCTCTGCCGGGCCGAGCGGCCGGAGCTGACCGGCGCTCCGCAGGCCGCCGCCTGCCATTTCCCGATGGAGCCGGGCGAGATCTGACGTTATCAGCCGCGCCCGGGCGCCGGGTTCAGCGGCGGCAGCACGGCTTGCGGCGCGCGCTGCGCCGCAAGCCGTGCGTGGCGGGCGCCGGCAAGAGCGGCGCGCGCCTCGGCCCAGTCGGCACCCGAGGGCGCCGGGGCCTGCCCGTAGCGCGCGGCGCCGAGCCGCCCCAGCGCGGCCGTCAGGCGCTCTTCCTCGGGGCCATCCGCGGGCGGCAGGCGCGCGGACCAGAGCGGCAGCGCGGCCAGCACCGCGGGGGGATCGTGCCGGGACAGCGCCGCGCGCACCCGGCGATAGGCGTAGGCTTCCGAGGCGTGCCGGCGCGCCCGCACCGCGGCGATCCACGCCGCGACCGGCCGCCGGAGCCGCCAGACCACCAGCCCCAGCACCGCCAGCCCCAGCGCCGCTGCACCCAGGCGCAGCAGCAGCGCGCGCCGGTCCGTCGCGGGCGCGGACCCGGCCGGCGCGCCCGCCACCGCCAGATCGACGGCCGGCAGTTCCGCGGTCTCGATCCGGCCGGTCTGAAGGTTGAACCAGTCGAGCCGGATCGGCGCCAGCGTGAACCGCCCGCCGGCCTCCGGGACATAGGTCACCGACTCGCGGCGCTGGCCGGACAGGGCGCCGCGGTCGTCGGTCTCCTCGACCACCGGCTCCTTGGCATAGGCGGCCAGCCCCGGCTGATCCCCGGCCGGGATCAGCGGCGGCACCACCAGCGCCGAGGTGCCTTCGATCCGCGCGGTGACCTGCCGCGTGACCGCGCCGCCGATCTCCAGCGTATCGGGATCGCCCTCGAGGCTCTGCTCCAGCGTCAGCGCGCCCGCGGCGATGAAGGGATCGAGCCCCTCGGCCCCTTCGGGCAGCGCGCCCACGACGGTGATCGCCTCGGTGGTCATGCGCGTGACCCGCGGCGCCGTGGTCTCGGGATCGGCCCAGGTGACCACGATCTCGCCCGGCGGGATGGTGAAGCGGCCCGGCTGCATCGGGATGAGCCGATAGGCGCGGGTGACGCCGGACCAGGTCTCGCCGTCGATGGTCTCGCTGGTCGGCCCCGCCGCGCCCTCGGGCAGGCGTGTCATCACGTTGGGCGCCTCGAAGCCGGGAAAGACCGGCGGCTCGGGCATCCAGGTGGGCACCAGCAGGGTGATCCGCATCTGCACCGCCTGGCCGGGGATCGTCGCGGCGGCGTCCATCTCCTGGCGCAGCAGCGGCTCCAGCTGCTGGGCGGCGGCCACGGCCGGCAGCCAGAGCATCGCGAGGGCAAGCAACCGCCTCATCGCGCCGCCTCCAGGGCAAAGCGCTGGCGCAGGAAATCGTCGGTCCGGGTCACGACCGAGCGCATCCATTGCTCGGCGGTCTGGGCGCCGATGGTGGCGCTCTCCTCGGGCGGGGTCTTCATCTCGGCGCCGCGGTTCTCCTCGTTGTCGAACACCACGTCATCGGCGCCGATCCCGGTGTCTTCGCCGGTATCGGAGGCTGCGCGGGCGTCTTCGACATAGTCGAGGATGATGCGCGCGATCTCGAGGTTGCGGGCGGCGGCGGCATTGCCGGGATCGCGCTCCAGTGCCTTTTCGAAAGCGGCGATGGCCGGGCGATAGCCGCGGTTGCGGATCTGCGCCATGCCCTCGGAGAAGGCGGCCTCGGCGGAGGGCAGGCGCGCGAAGACCTCGGCCGCCGCCTCGTACTGGCCGTCCCGATAGAGCGCCTGGCCGCGCCAGAGCGGATCCTGGAACAGCTCGGCGGCGGAGTCGAAATCCTTGCGCTCATAGGCCAGCCGGCCCTGCTGGTCGGGGGTGAGGAACCAGTCGATCACGCCTGCCTCGGCGCGGCCGCCCGGCACGGCGGCCAGACCCGCGGCCAGCAGCAGCGCCCATCTCATGGTCCAGCCGCGGCGGAACCACAGCAATGTCAGCAACGCCGCCGGCCAGGCCAGCCACCAGCCGCGATCCTCCCAGTCCATCGCGTCGTCGCCAGCCAGCGCCGCGCGCCAGGCCGAGGCGACGCGGCGCTCGATCTCGGCCACGTCCGCCCCGTCCGGGGTCAGATCGACGACCGCGACGCCGCCGGCCTGGGCAAGCTCGCGCGCCCCGGCCGCGCCACCGAGGTTGAGCGCCACCACCGGCAGCGGGCTCTCGGTGGCGGCGTTGTCGGCGAAGGCGCCGAGATCGGCCGCGTCCAGCCCGTCGGCCACGAAGAGGATCGCCCCCGGCACCGCTTCGGGCGCCAGCGCGGCGATGGCCAGCGCCAGCGCCTCGGTGGCGTTGCGCCCGGGCACCGGCATGATGGCGGGGTCCAGCGCCTCGAGGAACGGTTTCAGCACCTCGGGGTCCTCGGTCAGCGGCGCCACCAGATGGGCGGTGCCGGCATAGGCGACGAGCGCCGTGCGCGCCCCGGTGCGGGCCTCGATCACGTCGCTGATCTTGTGCTTGGCGCGCTCCAGCCGGTTCGGGGCAATGTCCGGGTCCAGCATCGACTCGCTGACCTGCAGCGCGATGGCCAGCGGCGCGGTCTGCGCGGCCAGCGGGTTGATCGCCCGGCTCCAGGTCGGCCCGGCAGCGCCGATACTGGCCAGCAGTAGGGCCAGGGCGACGCCGTCGATGGGCAGGAACCGCCGCGCGCTGTCGCCGCCGACGGTCAGCGCCGCGGCCAGGTGCGGGGCGATCTCGCGCGGGGGGCGCCCGGCGGCGCCGGCGCTGCGGCGCACCCGCAGCCAGAGCAGCAGGATCGCCGGCACCAGCAACAGCCAGAGCGGGCGCAGGAAATGGAAGGCCGCGAGGCTGTCGACCAGCACGCTCATGACGCCGCCCGCCGCAGGCTGCGCAGGTGCAGAACCAGGGTCGCGCCGAGGCCGATCAGCGCGGCCAGCGCCAGCAGCGGCCAGGCCAGCGAGTTGCGCGGCCGGAAGCTCTGCACCTCGACCGCGCGCGGCACCATCTCGTCGATGCGCGCATAGACCGCCGCCAGCGCCGCCGCGTCGCCGGCAAAGAAGCTCTGCCCGCCCGAGCGGCGCGCGATCTCCTCGAGCGCGGCGCGATCGACGCGGTTCTCGCCGGTGCCGTCCGGGTTGCCGACGCCGATGGTGAAGATCTCGATCTCCTCGCGCGCCGCGATCTCGGCGGCATTGACCGGGCTCATCCGGCTGCCGGTATCGGCGCCGTCGCTGAGCAGGATCAGCAGGCGCTGCTCGATCTCGCTGCCCTCGAAGGTGCGGATCGCGAGGCCGATGGCATCGCCGATCACCGTGTGCGGGCCGGCCATGCCGACCTCGGTGCCCTCCAGCAGCGCCTGCACGGTCGCCAGATCGGCGGTGAACGGGGCCTGCACGAAGGCCTTCGAGCCGAAGACGATCAGCGCCACCCGGTCGCCGTCGCGCGCGGCGATGAACTCGTCGACCACCTGCTTGACCGCGTCCAGCCGCTGCGTCCGGGTGCCGTCCGGGGCGGCATAATCGCGCTCGTCCATCGAGCCCGAGATGTCGATGGCCAGGATCACATCGCGGGCCGCGGTCTCGGTGACGATCGGCTCGCCCAGCCGCTCGGGACGCGCGAGGGCCAGCACCAGCAGGACCCAGACCAGCACCGCCGCGATCCGCTGCAGCCAGGTGCGCGTCAGGATCGCCGCGCCGTGGCGCGCCTCGACCCCGGCGGCCTCGGTCAGCAACCGGAAGAACGGCACGCGCAGCGCCCGCTGGCGGTCCCGGTGCGGCGGCAGGAAGCGCCAGACCAGCCAGGGGGCGGGCAGGAGCAGCAGCGCCCAGGGGAAGGCCAGCTCGATCATCGCGCCGCCTCGGGCACGCGGTGGTGGCGCACCCAGCCGGCCGCCAGGGTGGCGAGATCCGGCGCCGGCGCGGCGGCGTCCGTGTAGGGCGCGGTCAGCAGCGCCGCGCCGCGCGGGCCGCGAAACTCGGCGCCGCCGCCGGTCTCGTCCAGAAAGGCCAGCCAGGGCTCGCCGGTCAGCGCCGCCACCTCGCCGCGCGGATAGGCGGCCAGCGCGGCGCGCCGCAGGATCGCCGCGATGCGGGCCGGGTCGTCGCCCGCCGCCGCCAGCTCGGCCAGCGCGGCGCGGCGATAGGCGCTCGCCTGCCGCGCACGCCGCCAGCGCAGCGCCGCCCAGACCAGCAGCGCCAGCAATGCCAGCCCCAGCCAGATCCAGCCCGCCGTCTGCGGCCAGAGCGAGACCGGCACCGGTTCGGGCACCGGCTCGAGCAGGTCCAGAAGTTCCACCAGGCCGAGGCCGTCGAACTCGCTCTCCATCAGCCCAGCCCCATCAGGCGGCGCAGCTGCGGCACCGTCTCCTCGCCCGCCGAGAGCGGCAGCACCGGTACGCCGAGCCGCGCCTGCCAGCCGAGGATCTCGGCCAGCCGCCCGGTGGTGGCCTCGGCCAGCGCCTTGCGGACGGTGCCGTCGCCGGTGTCGATCTCGGCCTGCAGCGCGCCGTCCGAGACCGCCAGCCGCATCCCGGGCTTCAGACCCTCGGACGAGGGGTCGGTGACCAGCCCCAGCAGCACGTCGTTGCGCCGCGCCAGCCCGCCCAGCAGGCTCTCGGTGCGCGCGTCGATGCCGTCGAAATCGCTGAGGATCAGCACCAGGTGGTTGCGCCGCGCGATCCGGCCCACCGAGGCCAAGACGTCGTTCAGCGGCAGCGGCGGGGAGGGCGCGACCTCGGCATGCAGGCGCTGATTGGCCTCGGCCAGCGCCGCCAGGAACCGGGTCAGCGTGCCGCGGCTGCGCTCGGG
>JAGRMU010000368.1 GCA_020441165.1 Sedimentitalea sp. | reverse complement strand
CCCGGTCCCAGTCCAGATCGGCGGCGCAGAGCGCATCGAAGATCGGCCCCGGCGTGGTCCCGCCCGGCACCGCGAAAGAGGCCAGATCGTGGGTCAGCAGGAACCCCTCCAGCGCGCCGGCCAGATTGTTGGCCAGATCGATCGCCAGCATCTCGCGATCGGGATAGTCGATGATGTTCATGGCTTGATCCCCCGCCAGCTTCGCTTGTCCCGCTCCATCAGCAGGTCGGCATCGCGCGGCCCGGTGCTGCCGCTCTCGTAGGGTTTGGGCACCTCGCCGCGCGCCTGCCATCCGGCGATGATCGGATCGGTCCAGGCCCAGGCCGCCTCGACCTCGTCGCCGCGCATGAACAGGGTCTGGTTGCCGCGGATCACGTCCATGATCAGCCGCTCGTAGGCGTCGGGCGGATCCTCGCCCTCGGGGCCGAGCGCCTCGGCGAAGGTCATGTCGAGCGGCACGTCGACGAGGCGCATCCCCCCCGGTCCCGGTTCCTTGATCGTCACCTGCAGGGTGATCCCCTCGTTCGGCTGCAGCCGGATCGACAGCAGGTTGGCATGGCGCCCGGCCTCCTTGCCGAAGATCGAATGCGGCGCGTCCTTGAACATCACGTTGATCACCGAGGAGCGCGCCACCAGCCGCTTGCCGGTGCGCAGGTAGAAGGGCGTGCCGGCCCACCGCCAGTTGCTGACATGGGTCTTGAGCGCGATGTAGCTTTCGGTGGTGCTGCGCGGATTGTCCACCGCCTCGCGATAGGAGGGCTGGCGCGCCGGCCCGTCCTGCTGCGCCTCGTACTGTCCGCGCACGATGTGATGCGGCTCGACCGGATCGAGGGCGCGGATCACCTTGAGCTTCTCGTCGCGCACCGCGGAGGGGTCGAACTTGGCTGGCGGCTCCATCGCGATCAGGCACAGAAGCTGCATCAGGTGGTTCTGCATCATGTCGCGCATCGCCCCGGCGCGGTCGTAATAGTCGCCGCGCCCGCCGATGCCGACGGTCTCGGCCACGGTGATCTGGATGTGATCGACATACTGGCTGTTCCACAGCGGCTCGAACAGCATGTTGCCGAAGCGGATCACCATCAGGTTCTGCACCGTCTCCTTGCCCAGGTAGTGATCGAT
>JAGRMU010000367.1 GCA_020441165.1 Sedimentitalea sp. | reverse complement strand
AAGATCCAGACCATCCACGCGTTCTGCGCGGGGCTCCTGCGCCGGTTTCCGCTCGAGGCCGGGGTCAGTCCGCAATTCGCCGAGATGGAGGACCGCGCCGCCGCCCTGCTGCGCAGCGAGATCGTCGACGCGCTGGCCGAGGGTCCGGATGCCGCCGTGATCGACGGGATCGCCGCCCATGTCGCCGAGACGCGGATCGAGACGCTGACCGCCGAGATCGCCAAGCACCGCGACGCCTTCGCCGCCCTGCCGGATCGGCGCGGGCTGCTGGCGCTCTTTGGTCTGCCGGACGGGTTCGACGAAAGGAAACTGCTTGCCGAGGTCTTCACCGGCGGCGAGGTGGAGCTGATCCGGAGCATCCTCCCGGTCCTGGTCGCCAGCGGCGGCCACAATGCCCGCGACGCCCGGAAACTCGACGGCTTTCGCGAGGCGAGTATCGAGGGACTCGAAATACTCGAAACCGCCCTGCTCACCGGACCCGGGGCCAAACAGCCCTTTGCGGCACGGATCGGGAGCTTTCCGACCAAACCGCTTCAAACCGGCGAACTGGCGCCGCAGATGCCCGCGCTCGACGCGCTCATGGCGCGGGTCGAGGCGGGCCGGGAGCGGCGCCTGGCGCTGGCCGCGCTCGCCAAAACCGAGGCGCTGCATGCCTTTGCCGCTGCCTTTCTCCCGGAATACGCGTGGCGCAAGCAATTGCGCGGCTGGCTCGACTTCGACGATCTGATCCTGAAGGCCCGCGATCTGCTCGGCGACCCCGAGGTTGCCGCCTGGGTGCTCTACCGGCTCGACGGCGGCATCGACCACATCCTGATCGACGAAGCGCAGGACACCAGCCCGGCGCAATGGGACGTGGTCGAAAAGCTGGCGCAGGAGTTCACAAGCGGGATCGGCGCGCGTTCAGGGGTCGAGCGGACGATCTTCGTGGTCGGCGACAAGAAACAGTCGATCTATTCCTTCCAGGGCGCCGACCCCGAGGCCTTCGACCGGATGCAGCGGGAGTTCGGCCGGCGGCTGGAGGACAGCGGGGCGCAGCTTGCCGATCTGACACTCGAATTCTCGTTCCGCTCGGCGCAGGTGATCCTGGGCCTCGTCGATGCGCTCTTCGACGGGCGCGCCGAGGCCGGCTTCGCGGCGGGCATTCGCCACCGTGCCTTCAAGGCCGATCTGCCGGGCCGCGTCGATCTCTGGCCGGTGGTCGAAAAGGTGGAGGCGCCTGACGACCGTCCCTGGACCGACCCGCTGGACCGCAAGAGCGACGAGCATCACAATGTGATCCTGGCGCGGCGGATCGCCGATGAAATCCTCCGGATGAAGGCCGAAGAGACGATCCCCGACGAGGCCGAGGGCGGCCGCCTGGTCCAGCGCCCGGTGCGGGAAGGCGATATCCTGATCCTGGTGCAGCGCCGCTCCGATCTCTTTTCCGAGATCATCCGCGCCTGCAAGGCCGCCGATCTGAAGATCGCGGGCGCCGATCGCCTGAAGGTCGGGGCCGAACTGGCGGTCAAGGACCTGGCGGCGCTGCTGGCCTTCCTGGCCACCCCCGAGGACAGCCTGTCGCTGGCGACGGTGCTGAAATCGCCGCTCTGCGGCTGGAGCGAGCAGGAGCTTTTCGATCTCGCCCATCGCCGCGACGAGCCGTTCCTGTGGCAGGCGCTGCGCCGGCGCGGCGCCGAGTTCCCGCAGACCCTCGCGATGTTGCGGGATCTGCGCGGTCAGACCGATTTCCTGCGCCCTTATGACCTGATCGAGCGCATCCTCACCCGCCATGACGGCCGCAGCAAGCTGCTGGCGCGGCTCGGACCCGAGGCCGAGGACGGGATCAACGCGCTGCTCGGCCAGGCGCTGGCCTACGAGCGGACCGACATTCCCAGCCTCACCGGCTTCCTGGTCTGGATGGAGACCGACGATCTTGAGATCAAGCGGCAGGTCGGCACCGGCGGCGACATGATCCGGGTGATGACCGTGCATGGCGCCAAGGGTCTGGAGGCGCCCATCGTGATCCTGCCCGATACCGCCGCGCGCCGGGCGCCGGCCGATCCCGAGCTTGCCGATCTGGCCGGCATTCCGGTCTGGCAGACGCGGGTGGCGGAAATGCCGGCCGCGCTCGCCGAGGCGCGCAGCGCCGACCAGGCGCGGCGGATGCAGGAGCGTCTGCGCCTGCTCTATGTGGCTCTGACCCGGGCCGAAAAGTGGCTGATCGTGGCGGCCGCGGGCGATCTCGGCAGGTGCGGCGAGAGCTGGTACCAGATGGTCGAAACAGCGATGACCGGGATTGGCGCGGAACCGGTGGAGATGTTCGGCGGAACTGGCCTGCGCGTCCGGTCCGGCGACTGGGACGGGCTGCCACGGGTGCAGCCCCCGGGCCGGGTCGAGCACAGCGTCGCGCTCCCCCGGTTCTTCCGGAACCCCGCCGCCGCGCCGCCCACCCCGCGCGTCACGCTCAGCCCCTCCGACCTCGGCGGCGCCAAGGCCCTGCCGGGCGAGGACGGATCGGAGGAGGAGGCCGCCAAGCGGCGCGGCGAAGCGGTGCATCTGCTGCTCGAACGCCTGCCGCTGCTGGACGCGGCCGACTGGCCCCGCGCCGCGCGCCGCCTCTTGCCGCTGGTCGGCGACGAAGAGGGTGCGGGCATGCTCCAAGAGGCGCGCGCGGTGCTGACCGCGCCCCACCTGGCGGAGGTGTTCGCCGCCGAAACGCTGAGCGAGGTTCCGATCACCGCCGAGATCATGGGCGCGCGGATCCATGGTGTGATCGACCGGCTGATCGTCTCCCCCGCGCGGGTTCTCGCGGTCGATTTCAAGACCAATGCCACGGTTCCGGAAACGGCGGAAGCCTGCCCCGAGGGCCTGCTGCGTCAGATGGGGGCCTATGCCCTGGCGCTGGCGCAGGTCTATCCGTGCCGCCACATCGAGACCGCCATCCTCTGGACCCGGACCGCGCAGCTGATGCCCCTGCCACACGATCTGGTGGTCGCTGCCCTGGAACGCTCGCCACATCTTGACGCCACCGGTGGGCGTTCCTAGGTTCAGGTCCAAGTCGTTTTTTCAGGAGATAGGATATGTCCACGGTTGCTGTGACCGATGCCACTTTCGATGCCGAAGTGAAGAATTCCGATATCCCCGTCGTGGTGGATTTCTGGGCCGAATGGTGCGGTCCGTGCAAGCAGATCGGCCCGGCGCTGGAGGAATTGGCCACCGAATATGCTGGCAAGATCAAGATCGCCAAGGTGGACGTGGACAGCAACCCGAACGCCGCCCAGGCCATGGGCGTGCGCGGCATTCCGGCGCTGTTCATCTTCAAGGACGGCCAGGTGGTCTCGAACCGGGCCGGCGCCGCGCCGAAGGCGGCCCTGCAGAGCTGGATCGATTCCGCGCTCTGAACGCCCCGCCTGTCGCATTGCCGGGGCGCCCCTTGGGGGCGCCCTTTTTCATGTCGGCCAGCCGTGACGCTGCAGGGCCGCCAGGATCTTCGCCTCGGCCTCCGGACGGCCGGCATTGATCGACATTTCCTGCCAGAACCAGTGCAGGTAGCCGGCATAGTCGGGCTCGAGCTCCGGCGCGCGTCGCAGCGCCGCTTCCGCGCCCAGGGCGGTCACGTTCGCGGCGATGTGGTGGAAGTCGACCCGCGCGAAGAGCACCGCCGGCTTGCGGAAAAAGTATCCGGCGAAGGCGGCACTCGAATTCTGCGTGGCGACATAGTCGCAAGCCTGCAGAAGCGGCTCCATGGCACCGCGCGTGAGCGTCAGCCGCGGCTCCCGCTCCGCCAGCCGGTCGAGCGCGGCCAGGTCGGCGGGCGCATGACATTCCTTCGGATGCAGCGTGGCGACGATCCGGCGCCGCGTCTCGTGGCGCAGGATCTGCCGCAGCATGTCGAGCGGCGCGCAGGACTGGAACGACCGATGCTCGAGCAACCGCCCTTGCAGCGGAACGTAAACGAACCCCTCGCGCGCCGTGCGCGTCGGAGCGTCCCCGAACAGGCGCTGGCCCCAGAAGGCAAAGAAGCGCTCGGCCTCCTGCCGGGGCACGTCGCCTTGCGGAAACTCGCTCTGGGCGACGCGCCAGAGCCAGCGCTCGGCATGGGCCTCGATCGCCCAGAACGGATAGTGATAGACCC
>JAGRMU010000366.1:1813-1990 GCA_020441165.1 Sedimentitalea sp. | reverse complement strand
CCACCGCCGAGGGGATCCGGCCCAGGAGCGCCGACACTTCGGAGCCGGCCTGGGTAAAGCGGAAGATATTGTCGATGAAGAACAGCACGTCCGCACCGGTTTCGTCGCGGAACTGCTCGGCCAGCGTCAACCCCGACAGGGCGATCCGCATCCGGGCTCCCGGCGGCTCGTTCATCT
>JAGRMU010000366.1:0-1616 GCA_020441165.1 Sedimentitalea sp. | reverse complement strand
GGCCGATCTTGCCGCCCTTCGCGTAGGGTGCCAGCAGGTCGATCACCTTGATACCGGTGACCAGAACTTCGGATTCGGTCGCCTGATCGGAAAACTCCGGAGCTTCGGCGTGGATCGGGCGCGTCTCGGCAGCATTGACCGGACCCTTTTCGTCCACCGGCTCGCCGATCACGTTCAGGATGCGGCCCAGCGTGGCGTTGCCGACCGGCACCATGATCGGCGCGCCGGTATCTTCGACGGGAGCGCCGCGCACCAAGCCTTCGGTCGCGTCCATGGCAACCGTCCGCACCGATTTCTCGCCAAGGTGCTGGGCGACTTCCAGAACCAGTTTCTTGCCGTTGTTGTCGGTGATCAGCGCGTTGAGGATTTCCGGCAGCGCGTCCTCGAACTGCACGTCCACGACGGCGCCGATGACCTGGGTCACTTTGCCTTTTGCATTTGCCATGTTTGGTCTCCGGTTTTTTCTTAGAGCGCCTCGGCGCCCGAAATGATTTCGATCAGCTCGTTGGTGATGACGGCCTGGCGCGAGCGGTTGAACTGGATGGTCAGCTTGTCGATCATCTCGCCGGCGTTGCGGGTGGCGTTGTCCATCGCGCTCATCCGGGCGCCCTGTTCCGAGGCGCCGTTCTCGAGCAGGGCGCTGAAGATCTGCGTGGCCACGCCGCGCGGCAGCAACTCGGTCAGGATCGCCTCCTCGTCGGGCTCGTAATCATAGACGGTGCTGGCGCCGGCCTGCTCACCCGCCTCGAATGTGGCGGGAATGATCTGCTGGGCGGTCGGCACCTGGGTCACCACGTTGACGAACTCCGAATAGAAGATCGTCGCCACGTCGAACTCGCCGGCATCGAACCGTTCCAGGATCCCCTTGGCGATGGCCCGAGCATCGGAATAGGCGGGGCGCTTGACCTCGGTCATGTCGACATGGCCGATGGACAGCTTGCCGTAGTCACGCTTGAGCGCGTCGCGGCCCTTCTTGCCGACAGTGAGGATCTTCACCGTCTTGCCGTTCAGTCGCAGCGTCTCGGCCCGCTGGCGGGCCAGCTTGGCGATGTTCGAGTTGAACCCGCCACAAAGCCCCCGCTCGGCGGTCATCACCACCAGCAGATGCACCTGGTCGCTGCCGGTCCCGGACAGCAGCTTCGGCGCGCTGTCCGAGTTGCCGACCGAGGCCGCCAGCCCCGCCATCACCGCATTGAACCGCTCGGCATAGGGCCGGGCGGCTTCGGCGGATTCCTGGGCACGGCGCAGCTTGGCCGCCGAGACCATCTGCATGGCCTTGGTGATCTTGCGGGTCGACCTGACCGACTCGATCCGGTTCTTGAGGTCCTTGAGGCTTGGCATGGCCTAATCTCCCCTCAAGCGAAGTCGGCGGCGTATTCGTCGAGCACAGCCTTCAGCCGGTCTTCGGCATCCCCCTTGATCTTGGGGTCTTCCTTGGTGATCCAGTCCAGAACGTCCGCATGTTTCGAGCGCAGGTGCGACAGCAGCCCGGCCTCGAACCGGCCCACGTCCTTGACCGCGATCTTGTCCAGGTAGCCGCGCACGCCGGCGAAGATCACGCAGACGATCTCTGCGTTGGTCAGCGGCGAATACTGCGGCTGCTTCATCAGCTCGGT
>JAGRMU010000365.1:155-3385 GCA_020441165.1 Sedimentitalea sp. | reverse complement strand
CTTCAGCCTCGACCCAGTCGCAGAGGCCGCCTAGCGTGCGGTCGGCAGTAAGCGCAGCGCCGATGCTGGCGGTCAGCGCGTCGAAGGCGGTGTCACGGTCGGCGCCCTGAACGACAGCCTCGATCTCTGCACGGTGCTGATAGTGGTACGCGAGCGGTGACAGAGTCACCTCCGGCTCGCCCGGCTCGCCGTCGCGCAGGATCAGCAAGCCATCAGCCGGCACGCGCTCGGGCAGCACCTCGCCGCGGAGTGCGGTGGCGGGCAGCGCCGAGAGCCGCGCATGCAGCGCGGCGAGGATGGTTTCGCGGGTGCTAGGCAAAGGAAACTCCGACGAACCTCAGTTGATGCGCAACCGGCAACATAGATATTTGACATATCAGTATGCATGATCTAGATAGCGACTATCCCATTCTGGATATGCCTCATGATCACCGGACCCCAGATGCGCGCGGCGCGTGCCCTTCTCGGCATCGACCAGAAAACCCTGGCCGAATTGTCGGGGCTGTCCGTTCCGACCATCCAGCGCATGGAGGCCAGCACAGGCAACGTGCGCGGCGTGGTCGACAGCCTCACCAAGGTCATTGCGGCACTCGAACTTGCCGGTGTGGAACTCCTTGGCGAAGGCTCTGTCAGCACAGCTGGCGGTCGTGGTGTTCGCCTTAAGGTACCCCCACCCAGACACTGAACCCTCAACCCGCGACGGCGACCGCCGACAAGAAGCCGACGATCCCGCCGCAACCCATTCAAGGTGCGGCCCCAGATGAAAGACCAGACCAGACAGACCGGCGACACGCCCAGCTTCGCCGACCTCTATACGCCGAAACTCGTGACCGTCCTGCGCGAGGGCTACGGGCTGACGCAGTTGCGGGCCGACGCGATTGCCGGGCTGACCGTCGCCATCGTGGCACTGCCGCTCTCGATGGCGATCGCCATCGCCTCGGGCGCAACCCCGGCGCAGGGGCTCTACACCGCCATCGTCGGCGGTTTCCTCGTCTCGCTTCTTGGCGGATCGCGGTTCCAAATCGGCGGGCCTGCGGGCGCCTTCATCGTTCTGGTCGCCGCCACGGTCGCGCAACACGGGATGGAGGGGCTGATCCTTGCGACCTTCCTCTCGGGCCTGATGATGGCCTCGGCCGGTTTCCTGCGGCTCGGCACCTTCATCAAGTTCATTCCCTTCCCGGTGACGGTTGGCTTCACCGCCGGGATCGGGGTCATCATCTTCGCAAGCCAGATCAAGGAGCTCTTCGGCCTGACGCTCGATCATGAACCGGGCGAGTTGCTCGAGAAGCTCCCGGCTCTGTGGGAGGCGCGCGCAAGCCTTACGCCTGCCGCGCTTCTCGTCTCGGTGGCGACGGTCGCGATCATCCTCGGGCTTCGCCGCTGGCGTCCGCATTGGCCGGGCATGTTGATCGCGGTGGGCGTCGCGGCACTGGTGACGGCGCTCCTGACCCTGCCGGTGCAGACGATCGGCACGAAGTTCGGCGGCATCCCCTCGACCCTGCCGGCCCCAAGCCTGCCGGACCTGTCGCTCGAGAAGATCATGGCTGTTCTTCCGGCCGCGATCTCCTTCACGCTTCTGGGCGCAATCGAGTCGCTTCTCTCGGCCGTCGTCGCCGACGGCATGACCGGGCGTCGGCACCGGTCGAACTGCGAACTTGTGGCGCAGGGCGCGGCCAATATCGGCTCGGCGCTCTTCGGCGGCTTCTGCGTCACAGGCACCATCGCACGGACCGCGACCAATGTGCGTTCGGGCGCGCATGGTCCTGTCGCGGGCATGCTGCATGCGCTGTTCATCCTGCTCTTCATGATGATCGCGGCGCCGCTCGCCGCCTACATTCCCCTTGCTGCACTCGCGGGTGTCCTCGCTGTGGTCGCCTGGAACATGATCGAGAAGCCCGCCATCGCCATCCTCGTCCGGTCGGGCTGGGGCGAGGCGACGGTGCTGGCCGCCACCTTCTTCCTGACCATCTTCCGCGACTTGACCGAGGCCATCGTGGTCGGCTTCGCCCTCGGCTCGGTCCTCTTCATCCAGCGGATGAGCAAGACCACCGCCATCGCCACCCACACGCCCTTCGTCGGACGCGACGAGGCAGACAGCGCGCGCCCGCGTGGAAGCTATGACGAAGATGTCGCGGCGAACCCCGAGGTCGTGGTCTACCGCATCACCGGCGCGCTCTTTTTCGGCGCGACCGCGTCGATCGGCTCCGTGCTCGACCGGATCCAGGACAGCCACAAGGCGCTCATCGTGGATTTCTCGGCGGTGCCCTTCCTCGACTCGACCGGCGCAAACATGATCGAGGGTCTTGCCCACAAGGCCCACAAACGCGGCGTCGCGCTCTGGCTGACGGGCGCCAGCCGCGACATCCAGAGGGTCTTCGTGACGCACGGCCTGAAACGGCCCCTCGTGCACTACGCGGCCAGCTTCGATGAGGCGCTGGAAGCCATCACCGACGCCTCTGGCAATGCGCGGGAGGTGGCGTGATGCCGGGCGACGCACATGAACGGCGTCACCGCCGCCAGAGGTTCGGGCCCGAAGAGCGCCGCCGCTTCGTGCTGTCCGCCCTCGAACGGCCACGCACGCAGTCGGAGTTGCGGGATGCGCTCGGCATGAGCAATAGCGGCATGTTGCACCTGTTGCGCCGGCTAGAAAGCGAAGGGCTTGTCCGCCCCGCCGAGCGCGTCGCCTGGACGCGGATCTGGGAAAAGACGCGAAACCGCAGCTGATGGCATGAACAGATCCACATACATCGCCAAGTCGAAAGGGAACGCGCCGCCCGCTACGTGGATCGCGCTCCTCGAATGTGCTGAGTCGGCAGATGCTGGGGTTCTCGATCTCGACGGTGGATCCCCGGAGGTTGTGGCACTAGCCGAACACCTCGTGGACCTTGGGCTCCTAAGCGTCCCACATGCGGGATGCTATGCTCTGACGCCGTCCGGCCGTGAGATGATTGCCCATGGCAAGACTTCTGCATCCAAAGAGAGAATGACGCGATCGTGGCACCCGTCAATTCCCCTGTTGATCGCGAGCGTCGCAGCAATCGCTCTCGCTTTCTGGGCAAGCCTTTGAAACCGAGCCTTTACAGCCGTACTTCGACCCAGTTCGCCACGATCAGCCCCGGCACACCGTCCAACGCCCGGTCTGCATCCCGCGCCAGGTCCAGCCGCTTCGGCAGCTTCACCTGCGGCACGAGCAGGAAGATCGGCGCGGTGACCTTGCCGCGCCCGGTCTT
>JAGRMU010000365.1:0-140 GCA_020441165.1 Sedimentitalea sp. | reverse complement strand
TTCGTGTTCAGCCGCCCCTCCGCGACCAGTAGGCTCGGGCCGGTGCGACGATAGACGAACCGTAGCCGCAGCCCGCGGCGGCGTTCCCATTCGCCGGGAGTGATCCGGCCGCCTTGGAGGGACTTGCCCGCCGCGGGCAG
>JAGRMU010000055.1:1296-8387 GCA_020441165.1 Sedimentitalea sp. | reverse complement strand
GAGAGCTTCCTGGCCGACAAGCTGAACCTCTTGCGCCTCTTCGAGGAGGCGCTGCGCACCGGCATGCTGATCCACCCGGACGCGATGCGGCTGGTCACCGCCAACCTGCACCTGATCGACGACGAGATGCGCACCAGCCGCGAGGGGCGGCGGATCTTCCTCGACCTGATGCTCAAGCACGGCAATCCCGAACGCGCCCTGCGCCGGATGAACGAGCTGGGCGTATTGGGCGCCTTCATCCCCGAGTTCGAGCCGATCGTGGCGATGATGCAGTTCAACATGTACCACAGCTACACGGTGGACGAGCACATCATCCAGTGCATCGCCAACCTGGCGCAGATCGAGCGCGGCGAGCTGATCGAGGAGCTGCCGATCGCCTCGGGCATCCTGCGCGAGGGGGTGAACCGCAAGGTGCTCTACGTGGCGCTGCTGCTGCACGACATCGGCAAGGGCCGGCCCGAGGACCATTCCATCCTCGGCGCCCAAATCGCCCGCAAGGTGGCGCCGCGACTGGGGCTGACCAAGGCCGACAGCGAGACGGTCGAATGGCTGGTGCGCTATCACCTGCTGATGTCGGACATGGCCCAGAAGCGCGACATCGCCGAGCCGCGCACGGTGCGCGACTTCGCCAAGGCGGTGCAGTCGGTCAAGCGGCTGGACCTCTTGACCGTGCTCACCGTCTGCGACATCCGCGGCGTCGGGCCGAACACCTGGAACAACTGGAAGGCGGTGCTGCTGCGCGGCCTCTACCGGCAGACGCGGCGGGCGCTGGAGACCGGCATGGAGGATCTGAGCCGCGAGAACCGCGGCGCCGAGGCCAAGACAGCGCTGCGCGCCGCCCTGCCCGGCTGGTCCCGGGCGGCGCTCAAGGCCGAGACCGCGCGGCACTACCCGCCCTACTGGCAGGGGCTGCACGTTACCGCCCACGTGGATTTCGCCAACCTGCTGCGCGACCTGGTGGCGCTCGGCGACCCCGGCGCCAGCCTGGTGCGGCTCTTTCCCGACGACGACCGCGACGCCACCCGCGCCTGTTTCGTGATGGCCGATCACCCCGGCATCTTCGCCCGGCTGGCCGGGGCGCTGGCGCTGGTCGGCGCCAACGTGGTCGACGCGCGCACCTACACCACCAAGGACGGCTATGTGACCGCCGCCTTCTGGATCCAGGACGCCGATGGCAGCCCCTACGAGGCCGAGCGCCTGCCGCGCCTGACCAGCACCATCCACAAGACCCTGACCGGCGAGATCCGCCCCCGCGAGGCGTTCCGCGACCGCGGCAAGATCCGCAAGCGCGAGAAGGCGTTCAAGGTGCCCACCCACATCACCTTCGACAACGACGCCTCGGACATCTACACGATGATCGAGGTCGATACCCGCGACCGGCTGGGGCTGCTCTACGATCTGGCGCGCACCCTGGCCGACGCAAATGTCTACATCTCGCACGCGGTGATCGCGACCTATGGCGAGCAGGCCGTCGATACCTTCTACGTCAAGGACATGTTCGGCTTGAAATACTATTCCCAGTCCAAGCAGAAGTCCCTCGAGGCCAAGCTCCGGCGCGCCATCGCCGAGGGTGCCGAGCGCGCCGAGGCATGAAACCCATCCGCCTGATGTCCGGCTTCCTGACGGTCGGGATGTGGACGCTGCTCAGCCGCGTGCTGGGCTTCGTGCGCGACGCGATGATCCTGGCCTATCTCGGCACCGGGCCAGCCTACGAGGCCTTCGTGGTCGCGTTCCGGCTGCCCAACATGTTCCGCCGCTTNNTTCGCCGAGGGCGCCTTCAACATGGCCTTCGTGCCGATGTTCGCCAAGCGCCTCGAGGCTGGCGCCGATGCCAGGGGCTTCGCCGAGGACGCGATGTCGGGGTTGGCCAGCGTGCTGATCCTGTTGACCCTCGCCGCGCAGCTGGCGATGCCCTGGCTGGTCTATGCCCTGGCCAGCGGCTTTGCCGGGCAGGAGCAGTTCGGCCTGTCGGTCGAGTTCGGCCGCATCGCCTTTCCCTATATCCTGTTCATCTCGCTGGCCGCGCTGCTCTCCGGGGTGCTGAACGCCACCGGCCGCTTCGCCGCCGCCGCGGCCGCGCCGGCGCTGCTCAACATCATCCTGGTCAGCGCCATGGCGCTGGCCGCCTGGGCCGGGCTCGACATCGCCCGGACGCTGGTCTGGATGATCCCGGTGGCGGGCATCGCGCAGTTTGTCCTGGTCTGGGTCGCGGCCTCGCGCGCCGGCTTCCGCCTGGTCCCCCGCCGGCCCCGCCTCACCCCCGAGCTGAAGCGGCTGGTGCGCATCGCGGTGCCGGCGGCGCTGGCCGGCGGGGTGGTGCAGGTCAACCTGCTGATCGGCCAGCAGGTGGCCAGCTATTTCGACAAGGCGGTGGGCTGGCTCTATGCCGCCGACCGGCTCTACCAGCTGCCCCTCGGCGTGGTCGGCATCGCGGTGGGCATCGTGCTTCTGCCCGACCTCTCGCGCCGCCTCGCCGCCGGCGACGATCTTGGCGCGCGCACCGCGCTCAGCCGTGCCGGCGAGGTGGCGCTGGCCCTCACCGTGCCGGCGGCGGTGGCGCTGGTGGTGATCCCGCTGCCGCTGGTCACGGTGCTGTTCCAGCGCGGCGCGACCACCGCCGCCGACAGCGCCGCCATCGCCCAGGCGGTGGCGATCTACGGGCTCGGCCTGCCCGCCTTCGTGCTGCAGAAGATCCTGCAGCCGCTCTATTTTGCGCGCGAGGACACCCGCTCGCCCTTCTACTACGCGCTGGCCGCCATGGCGGTGAACGCCGTGGCCGCGATCGGCCTGACCCCCTGGATCGGCTGGCTGGCCCCGGCGGTTGCCACCACCCTCGCCGGCTGGGCGATGGTCGCGCTGCTGGTGCGGGGTGCGCGCCCGATGGGCGAGGTCGCCCGCTTCGACGACCGGTTCTTCGCCCGCATCTGGCGGATCTGCGGCGCCGCGCTGGTGATGGGCGCGGCGCTCTGGCTGGGGGCGCAGATGCTCGGGCCGATGCTGGCCACCGCCGGCTGGCGCTACCTGGCGCTGGCGCTGCTGGTCGGGATCGGCGCGGTGGTGTTCTTCGGCACCGGCCAGCTGATCGGCGCCTTCCGCCTCGCGGAGTTCTCGCGCGCCCTGCGCCGGGGCTGAGCCGGCCCGGCGCGAAATGCCGCAGGCGCCGCGCCGATCTTGCCGCGACGGGCCGCGCCACCCATGTTATATTCCACAAAGTGAATTCAACATCGAAAGGAACCCGCCATGACCCGCAACGCAGGCACGATCGACAGGGCGCTTCGCATCATCGTCGGGCTGGTGCTGCTCTCGCTGATCTTCATCGGACCGAAGACGCTCTGGGGCCTGGTCGGCCTGATCCCGCTGGCCACCGGCCTCATGGGGTCCTGCCCGGCCTACTCGCTGCTCGGGATCAGCACCTGTCCGATGAAGCGCAACTGACACCGGCGGCGGCGTGCGGGCCGGTCCCGCGCGCCGCTCAGTCGTGGCGGAGCTTGCCGCGCATCCGCGCCCAGCCGCCCGGCGAGACGAAGAACGACAGCGCAAAGCCGGTGGCGAAGCCCGCCAGATCGGCCACCCAGTCCTTGTTCAGTCCGAAGATCAGTCCGAAGAGAAGCTGGATGCCCATCAGCATCGCGATCAGCGAGAAGGCCCGCGCCTGGTTGGCGCCGACGGAGGAGAGCGAACGCATCAGCATGAAGGTGAAGGCCCCGATCAGCCCGTAGACCGGCGGAAATCCCCCGACCAGCGGCTGCGGCCCGCCGACGATCAGCGCATAGGCCAGCGCCCCGCCGATGCCCGAGACCACGAAGACCGCCAGCATCGCCCAGGGGCCGAACACCTCGGCCACCATCTTGCCCATGGCCAGCAGGAACACGCCCACGAAGAGGGTCTGGGTGAAGGAATAGTTCACGAAGGGATAGCTGACGAAGCGGATCAGGTGCTCGGCCGGCCATTGCCCGGTCTGCCACATCCAGGCAAGGATGTCGGGCGAGAAGGAATAGGATTGCAGCGCCGCCAGACGCCAGCCCACCGCCTCGGGCCCGCCAACCAGGCCGCGCGATCCGGCCAGGAACGCGACCTCGATCCCCATCAGCACCAGAAACAGCGCCGCCACCACCGGCGGCAGCGGGTTGACCGCCGAGATCCTGTCCTGCCCGCTCATCCGCCTGCCCTTCCTGCCCCGGTCGCGCGGCGCATGTTGACGATACCCGGCCCCCTAGGTAAGCGAGGCGGGCCGAATTTGCCAGCCGGGAGTTTGCCCCCATGACCGAGACCCGCGAGACGACCAATGCCGCCTTCACGCCGCGGGTGTTCTCGGGCATCCAGCCCTCGGGCGATCTGCATCTGGGCAACTATCTCGGCGCGCTGAAGCGTTTCGCCGACGCCCAGAACCGCGGCATCCAGTCGATCTATTGCATGGTCGATCTGCACGCGATCACCGTCTGGCAGGACCCGGCCGACCTCAAGCGCTCGACCCGCGAGCTCTGCGCCGGCTTCATCGCCTCCGGCATCGACCCCGAGAAGTCGATCCTGATCAACCAGTCCCAGGTGCCCGAGCATGCGCAACTGGCGTGGATCTTCAACTGCGTGGCGCGGATGGGCTGGATGGGCCGGATGACCCAGTGGAAGGACAAGGCCGGGAAGAACGCCGAGAACGCCTCCTTGGGCCTTTTCGCCTACCCTGCGCTGATGGCCGCCGACATCCTGGTCTATCACGCCACCCATGTGCCGGTCGGCGAGGACCAGAAGCAGCACCTGGAGCTGACCCGCGACATCGCCGCCAAGTTCAACCACGACTACGGGGTAGAGTTCTTCCCGATCACCGAGCCGGTGATCGAGGGCGCGGCGACCCGGGTGATGAGCCTGCGCGACGGCTCGAAGAAGATGAGCAAGTCCGATGCCTCCGACGCCAGCCGCATCAACATGACCGACGATGCCGATGCCATCGCGAGGAAGATCCGCAAGGCGAAGACCGATCCCGAGGGGTTGCCCTCCGAGGTCAAGGGGCTCGAGGACCGACCCGAGGCGCGCAATCTCGTCAACATCTACGCCGCGCTGGACGACCGGTCGGTGGAGGCGGTGCTGGCCGAGTATGGCGGTCAGCCCTTCTCGGTCTTCAAGCCGGCGCTCGCGGATCTGGCGGTGGCCAGGCTGGCGCCGATCTCGGCCGAGATGGCCCGGCTGATGGCCGATCCTGCCCAGATCGACCGCATCCTGACCGAGGGCGCGGCGCGCGCCCGCGAGATCACCGCCCCGATCCTGCGCCAGACCTACGACATCGTCGGAATGGTCGCCCCGGCCTGAGCGGGCGCGGCGATGCGCGGTGTTTGCTTGTCCAGCGGGCCGGGCAGCGAGGGGGGCGTTTCGGACTCGTTGTTTCCCAACTCTTTCCGGAGCACCAAGGATCGCGCCTGACGCACAGGGAGCGTAGTCTCCGCAAGTGTCGGAAACACGTCGCCCCCTGCGCAGAGGATCGCGCCCGACACGAGGGCGAGGACGATAACATCGCGCCCGCCCTGGGGGCGGGTCGGGCGCGATCCGGGGCGGCGCCCAGGGGAGACCTTCGCGAGGGCGGTTGCCTGGAATTCCACCCTTGGCAAGCACATGCAGCGCCTCGGCGGCGCCGGCACGGTTGCCATGTGCAACGGCGCAGGCGGGGCGTGCGGTGCGCCGCTCTTGCCCGCGCCGCCCTTGCCCCGCATCTTGGTGGCATCACCCTCACAGGAGCCGCCGCCATGTCCGCCATCCTGCCGCCCGAAACACGCGTCGGCCATGTTCACCTGAAGGTCTCCGACCTGGAGCGCGCCATCGGCTTCTATAGCGGCGTGCTGGGCTTCGAGGTCACCCAGCGCTATGGCCGCGGCGCCGCTTTCCTGTCGGCGGGCGGCTATCACCATCACATCGGCCTGAACACCTGGGAGAGCGCCGGCGGTCCCCCGCCGCCCGCGGGCTGCACCGGGCTCTATCACACCGCCTTCCTCTTCCCGGACCGCGCCTCGCTGGGCGCGGCGCTGGCCCGGGTGATGACGGCCGGCATCCCAATCGACGGCGCCGCCGATCACGGGGTCAGCGAGGCGATCTATCTGCGCGATCCCGACGAGAACGGCGTCGAGCTCTACCGCGACCGCGCGCCCGAGGACTGGCCGCGGGACGCGGCGGGAAAGCTGGCGATGGTCAATGCCCCGCTCGACCTGCGCGCCTTGCTGGCCGAGGCCGGCTGAGCCCTCGCACAGGGGATCTGCCGGCAGCCACAAGGCCGAATCGAAAAGGGGCGCCAGTTCGGCGCCCCCGGACTCTGCAGGGATCGGGGCGACGGAGACCCGGCGCCGCAGTCGCTGCGCCGATCAGCCGACGACGTTGTGGCCGCGCCCGCGCATGCAGTTGCGGACGATGACCTCGCGGTTGGCGTTGGCCTGCACCGCGCTCGATGTCGCACCGACCAGCGCGCCGACGCCGGCGCCCTTGGCAATGTTGCTGCCGGTATCCTCGACGATCGCGGCGGTCGCGGCGCCGACGCCGGCCCCGATCGCCGCCGATCCGGCGGTGCTGCCGCTCATGACCGGCTGCGAGCGGGCAAGCGCCTGGCACTGGGCCAGATCGCTGTTGAAATTCGGACTGACCGGCCCGTCAACGACCGGCACCACGTTGGCGCCGGTGGTGGCGCAGGCGGCGGTGAGGCAGAGGATCGCTCCGATGGCGGCTGTCTTGAGATGGATCACGGCAATTTCCTTTCGCCAGTGGTGACACGCACATATATATGTTCAACGATTCCGCAGGGAAGGCCCCCGGCGGCGTCGGGCGCACTATCGCAACAGCTTTCGCGCGACTTCAAGGGCGAAACGGCGCTATCGGCGGGAAACGCGCCGCGCGTGCGTCCAACTGCTCCGCCCCAGCGACCCCGCCAAAAAGGTCTGGACGCCTGACCTAGTCGCCCCTAACCTGCGCGCCGGGAGGACCCGCATCATGGCAACCGGCACCAATATCCGCACCTATTTCAACGGCACCTGGCACGACGGCGACGTGCCGATCATGAGCGCGGCCGATCACGGCGCCTGGCTGGGCAGCGGCGTTTTCGACGGCGCGCGCATGTTCGA
>JAGRMU010000055.1:0-1169 GCA_020441165.1 Sedimentitalea sp. | reverse complement strand
GGCACCGCGGTCTATATCCGGCCGATGTACTGGGGCATCGACGGCGACATCACGGCGATCGTTCCGAACGCGGACAAGACCGGTTTCGCGATCTGCCTCGAGGAGATCCCGATGGCGCCGGCGACGGCCTCGGCGACCCTCACGCGCACCCGCTTCCGCCGCCCGGTGCTCGAGGACGCGGTGGTCAACGCCAAGGCCGGCTGCCTCTATCCCAACAACGCCCGAATGCTGGTCGAGGCGCGCTCGAGGGGCTTCACCAACGCGCTGGTGGCCGACGCCATGGGCAATGTCGCCGAGACCGCCACCGCCAATATCTTCATGGTCCGGGACGGCGAGGTCTTCACGCCCATCCCCAACGGCACCTTCCTGGCCGGGATCACCCGCGCCCGCCACATCTCGAACCTGCGTGCCGACGGCACGCGCGTGCATGAAACCGTGCTCACCTTCGAGGATTTCGCCGGTGCCGACGAGGTCTTCATGTCGGGCAACATGTCCAAGGTCACCCCGGTCACCGCCTTCGAGGACCGCCAGTATCAGGTCGGACCGGTCACCCGCCGGGTGCGCGAGATGTACTGGGACTGGGCCGCCTCGACCCGCTGACGCGCGGGCATCGCCGCAGTTGCCTGAGGGCACGGGTTGAGGCATCATCCCGGCAAAGGGGGGCCCACAAAGCCATGCGCAAGTTCCTGGTCGTGCTGGATGACAGCCGCGAGTGTCTCAACGCGATGCGCTTTGCCGCGATGCGCGCCGCCCATACCGGCGGCGGGGTCGAGATCCTGTCGGTGATCCCGCCCGACGAGTTCAACCACTGGATCGGCGTCGGCGAGGTGATGCGCGAGGAAGCGCGCGAGCGCATTCACGCCCATTTCGAGGTCTTCGCGAAGTGGATGCGCGACCGGCAGGGGGTCGATCCCGAGTTGGTGATCCGCGAGGGCGAGGTGGTTCCCGAGATCATCGCCCAGATCCGCGAGGACCCCGAGATCGGAGTCCTGGTGCTGGGGGCGGGCACCGACAAGAAGGGTCCCGGCCCGCTGGTCTCGCAGCTCAGCCGCTCGGCCGGATCGTTGCCGATCCCGATCACCATCGTGCCCGGCGATCTGAGCAAGGAGAAGCTCGAGGCGATCACCTGAACGATGCCGATGCCCTGGACCTACCGCCACCCCGAGCGC
>JAGRMU010000364.1 GCA_020441165.1 Sedimentitalea sp. | reverse complement strand
GCGCCTACCGGATCCGCGGCCATCTTGTGGCCGATCTCGACCCGCTGGGCATGCGCGACCAGACCCCGCATCCCGAACTCGATCCGCGCACCTACGGCTTCTCCGAGGCCGACATGGACCGCCCGATCTTCATCGACAACGTGCTGGGCCTGCAGATCGCCTCGATGCGGCAGATCGTCGAGATCGTCTCGCGCACCTATTGCGGCACCTTCGCGCTGCAGTACATGCACATCTCGAACCCCGAGGAGGCCGCCTGGCTGAAAGAGCGGATCGAGGGCTATGGCAAGGAGATCGCCTTCACCCGCGAGGGCCGCAAGGCGATCCTCAACAAGATGGTCGAGGCCGAGGGCTTCGAGAAATTCCTGCATGTCAAGTACATGGGCACCAAGCGCTTCGGCCTCGACGGCGGCGAGTCGCTGATCCCGGCGATGGAGCAGATCATCAAGCGCGGCGGCGCGCTGGGGGTCAGGGACATCATCATCGGCATGCCGCATCGCGGCCGGCTCTCGGTGCTGGCCAACGTGATGGCCAAGCCCTATCGCGCGATCTTCAACGAGTTCCAGGGCGGCAGCTTCAAGCCCGAGGACGTGGACGGATCGGGCGACGTGAAATACCATCTCGGCGCCTCCTCGGACCGCGAGTTCGACGGCAACACCGTGCACCTGTCGCTGACCGCCAACCCCTCGCATCTCGAGGCGGTGAACCCGG
Organism: Sedimentitalea sp.; assembly: GCA_020441165.1. GTDB lineage: Bacteria > Pseudomonadota > Alphaproteobacteria > Rhodobacterales > Rhodobacteraceae > JAGRMU01. The sequence continues at coordinate 385 of JAGRMU010000364.1, read as the reverse complement.
TGGTGCTGGGCAAGGCCCGCGCCAAGCAGGACCAGAACAACGACAAGGACCGCACCACGGTGCTGCCGATCCTGCTGCATGGCGACGCCGCCTTCGCCGGCCAGGGCGTGGTCGCCGAGTGCTTCCAGCTCTCCGGGATCCGCGGCCACCGCACCGGCGGCACCATGCATATCGTGGTCAACAACCAGATCGGCTTCACCACCGCGCCGCATTTCTCGCGCACCAGCCCCTATCCCACCGATATCGCGCTGATGGTCGAGGCGCCGATCTTCCACGTCAACGGCGACGACCCCGAGGCGGTGGTCCATGCCGCCAAGGTCGCCACCGAGTTCCGCCAGAAGTTCCACAAGGACGTGGTCCTCGACATCTTCTGCTATCGCCGCTT
>JAGRMU010000363.1:1292-1944 GCA_020441165.1 Sedimentitalea sp. | reverse complement strand
GAATGTGCTCGACGACGCCGTTATAGTCGGCCTCGGAGAGGAACCCCTTGAGCGGGTTGATCCCGCCGTTCATCAGCAGTTCCAGATCGCAGATCTGGCGCGGGCTCAGGTCATGGCTCTTCAGGTTGCCGGCCTCGACCTTCAGCTTCTGCGCCGACTCGTAGGACACGTACAGCTCCGGGATCGGGGCCAGATTGCTCAGCATCGTCATGTGACTTCTCTCGTTGAAACGGATGGATTGCCAACGGGGATTCCCGCGTTGCGCGCGGCATAGACCGGGGAGCGAAGCGAAGTCTAGGGATCGGCGGGGTTTCTCGCCGAATCGGGCGAAATTATCGCAGTCGCGCGCGCCCGGCGCGATACCGCAGCCGCACAGTCCGTGCCGGCCGGACACCTGGACGCCGCCGTCGATCGCCGGCCGGATCGGCGTGGGATCAGGCCAGGTCCGCGCCCGGCCTCAGGCGGTGACCGGATCGGCGAGCGTCACCGCGTCGGCATCGGCCTCCTTGGCCAGGAACCGCTCGGCGTCGAGCGCGGCCATGCAGCCCATGCCGGCGCTGGTCACCGCCTGCCGGTAGACGTGATCGGTCAGATCCCCGGCGGCGAAGACGCCCGGCACCGAGGTCTCGGTGCTGCCGGGCTTCACCGAAAC
>JAGRMU010000363.1:0-1143 GCA_020441165.1 Sedimentitalea sp. | reverse complement strand
TCGGTGCCGACCACTTCCTCCAGCGTGTGGAACCACAGCGGCACGATCTTGGGGTTCTTCAAAAGCCGGTGCTCGAGGATCTTCTCGGCGCGCAGCTCGTCGCGGCGGTGAATCAGCGTCACCTTGGAGGCGAAATTGGTCAGGAACAGCGCCTCCTCGACCGCGGTATTGCCGCCGCCGACCACCACGATCTCCTGGCCGCGGTAGAAGAAGCCGTCGCAGGTCGCGCAGGCCGAGACGCCGAAGCCCTTGAACTTTTCCTCCGAGGGCAGGCCCAGCCACTTGGCGCGCGCGCCCGTCGCCAGGATCACCGCATCGGCGGTATAGAGCGTGCCGCTGTCGCCGGTGGCCCGGAACGGGCGCCGGGAGAGATCGAGATCGGTGATGATGTCGCCGACGATCTCGCAGCCCATCGCCTTGGCATGGGCCTCCATCCGCAGCATCAGGTCGGGGCCCTGCACCTCGGTGTCGCCGGGCCAGTTCTCGACCTCGGTGGTGGTGGTCAGCTGCCCGCCCGGCTCGATACCCTGCACCAGCAGCGGCTCCAGCATGGCGCGGCTGGCATAGACCCCGGCGGTATAGCCGGCCGGGCCGGAGCCGATGATGAGAACCCTTGTGTGGCGTGTGTCGGACATGAATGGAATCTCCCCGCGACGAGCTGCCGCCCCGATATAGGGCGAGGCGCCTGCGGGCAAAACCCCGTAAAGTGATTTCCAATTGTCCGACTTCATGCGACGGGTTAAAGTCCGGACGATTACGTACTTGTTTTGCAGGGCAATACGCCCCAGGGGAGAATTCTCATGCGCTGGAGTCAAATCGGGTCAATTGCGACCCTGGTACTGATTGGACAGGGCGCTCTTGCGCAATCGGACGAAGGCACGGCGCTGGATATGCCCGCCCAATGCGACCTGAGGGGGCAATCGAAGCTCATGCGAATCCTCGTGTGCGAGCCTGGGCTGGATCAGGAGGTGCTTGCCGAGGCGGGTCGGGCAGCCTGTGCAGGACAGATCCCCTGCGGCGCATGGATCTGGACAAGCGTCGAAGATATTCCAGAATCAGCCCCCGAGACCCATGGAGACTTGACGCAGCAACAGGTGACTTCGGCCACCGCGGCCTGGGTGGCCGAGGATGACATGCTCGTGA
>JAGRMU010000362.1 GCA_020441165.1 Sedimentitalea sp. | reverse complement strand
GAATATGTCATCGGCGACATGATCTCGCCGGTCAAGGCGGCGGTCGGACCCGGCTACGGGGCGCTCGACGAACGGCTCAGCGCGGCAATCCACATCCGCTTCGGCCTGCCCGCGATACTGCCCGCGCCGGTCAAGCGGCAGATCAAGAAGGCCGACCGGATCAGCGCCTGGATGGAAGCGACCAAGATCGCCGGGTTTTCCGAGGCGGAGGCCGACAAGCTCTTCGGTAAGCCCGACCGGTCCTGCATCGACCGGCTGGAAATCCAGCTGCGCCCCCCGAAGGAGGCGCGCGACGCCTTCACCCGGCGCCACGCCGAGCTGCTCGACCCGGTCCGCTGACGAGGACGGATCGACCCCGCTCCGGGTCCGCGCCCCAGAAAGAAGGAGCGTCACGACAGTTCCGCAGAGCCGCGCCTTGCGCTCAGCGCGGGGAGCGTTTCGCCAGGATCCGTTGCAGCGTCCGGCGGTGCATGTTCAGGCGCCGCGCGGTTTCGCTGACATTGCGGTCGCAAAGCTCGTAGACCCGCTGGATATGCTCCCAGCGCACCCGGTCGGCGCTCATCGGGTTCTCGGGCGGTGGCGGCAGCGCGTCGCCATTGGCCAGAAGCGCGTTGGTGATGTCGGTGGCATCGGCGGGCTTGGACAGATAGTCCGTGGCGCCGATCTTGACCGCCGCGACCGCCGTGGCGATCGCCCCATAGCCGGTCAGAACCACGATTCGGCTGTCGGGCCGCCGGTCGCGCAGCACCTCGACCACGTCGAGCCCGTTGCCGTCCTCGAGCCGCAGGTCGATCACCGCATAGGCGGGCGGGCGGGCGGTCGCGATGGCCCGGCCGGCGGCCACCGACCCGGCGGTCTCGATCTCGAAGCCGCGCTTTTCCATCGCCTTGGCGAGGCGGCGCAGAAACGGCTCGTCGTCATCGACCAGAAGCAGCGACTTGTCCGGTCCGATATCCTGCAACGCTGGCGCGGCCATGCCGTCTCCTTCGCAACTGTCTCGCCCCTTCGGCTCGGCGGAGTATTAACCCGCGCATTGCAAAGGTCAAACGCCGAAAATCAACCCGCCGCGTGATCCAGGAAACAGCCGATCCGGTCGGCGACCTCCTCGGCGCTGCTGTCGCGGCGGAAGAACTCGACAAAGCCGTGCCCGGGCAGGACCAGGTAGCTGAAGGTCGAATGATCGACGAGATAGTACTCGTCCTCGGCCGGATGCGCCTTGTAGTAGGTCTTGAAGGCCTTGCTGGCCGCGGCGACCTGCTCGGGCGAGCCGGTCAGGCCGATCATCCGCTCGTGCAGGTTCGACGCGAACGTGCCGACCACCTCGGGCGTGTCGCGCGCGGGATCGATGGAGATGAAGACCGGCGTCACCATCTGGCCGCGCTCTTCCAGGATATCGACCGCCTCGGCGTTGCGCGCGGTGTCCAGGGGACAGACGTCCGGGCAGAAGGTATAGCCGAAATAGATCAGCGACGGGGCGGTCAGGACATCGGCATCGGTGACCGTCTGCCCCTCGGAATTGATCAGCTCGAACGGGCCGCCGATCTGATCGGTGCCGCCGGCCACCTGGCTGGCGCGGCAATCCGCGAACTGGTCCTCGGGCCGGCTCAGCAGGGTGGCCAGCCAGAGGCCGCCCAGCAGCGCGGCAATCGCGGCGACGGCGGAAATGGCGATGAGTCGGGTCATGGTCGAAACCTCGGGCTTCAGCGCGGTTGATCGCGCCCAGCGGGAGACCTATCAAGATGGCCAGCCGATGCAACCGACTTGGGACACCAATGACAGATTCCGATATCGGCCTTCTTCTCGGACAGGCGCGCGGTCACTGGATCCGGCTGCGCACGCTCATCATGCTGCGCTGGGTCGCCATTGCCGGCCAGATCACCGCCCTGATCGCCGCCCAGCGGATGTATCATCTGCAGCTCGAGATCGGCTGGTGCTTCCTGGCCATCGGCATCTCGGTGATCGGCAACCTGATCGCGATCTTCGTCTTTCCCGAGAACAAGCGCCTGTCGGAGACCGAAAACTTCCTGATGGTGCTGTTCGACCTTCTGCAACTGGCGTTCCTGCTCTATCTGACCGGCGGGCTGCACAATCCCTTCGCGCTGCTGCTGCTCTGGCCGGTGACGATCTCGGCGACGATCATGGGTCTGCGCTCGGTGCTGATCATCGGCGGCGCGGTGATCATCCTGGTGACGCTGCTGGCCGAGTTCCACCTGCCGCTGCGCACCGAGATGGGCTTCATCCTGCGCATTCCGGACGTGTTCGTCTTCGGCAACTGGGCCGCGATCATCATCGCCACGGTGTTCATGGGCGCCTTTTCCTGGCGGCTCAGCTCCGAGATGCGTTCGATGTCCGATGCGTTGGCTGCGACCCAGATGGCGCTGGCGCGCGAGCAGAAGCTGACCGACCTGGGCGGGGTGGTCGCCGCCGCCGCCCATGAGCTTGGCACGCCGCTGGCGACGATCAAGCTGGCCAGCGCCGAGCTGATCGAGGAGCTCGACGACCGGCCCGACCTGCGCGAGGACGCGGCGCTGATCCGCCAGCAGGCCGACCGCTGCCGCGACATCCTGCGCGACATGGGCCGCGCCGGAAAGGACGACCTGCACCTGCGCCAGGCGCCGCTCAGCACCGTGATCAACGAGGCGGCCGAGCCGCACATGCATCGCGGCAAGGCCATCCATTTCCACGACGCCCCGGGCCATGGCGGGGGCTTCCAGCAGCCGTCGATCCTGCGCAAGCCCGAGGTGGTGCACGGACTGCGCAACCTGATCCAGAACGCCGTCGATTTCGCCCGCGCCAATGTCTGGGTCGAATCGATGTGGACCGACGACGTGATCTCGATCCGCATCCTCGACGACGGGCGCGGGTTTCCGCCGCACCTGATCGGCCGGATCGGCGATCCCTTCGTGCGCCAGCGCCGGTCCGAGACGGACCAGAAGGCCCGCCCCGAATACGAGGGCATGGGGCTGGGCCTCTTCATCGCCAAGACCCTGCTGGAACGCTCCGGGGCCGAGCTGAGCTTTGCCAACGGATCGGATCCCTATCTCGCCGGCAACGACCGAAAGGAGCGGCGCGGCGCCATCGTCGAGGTGGTCTGGCCGCGCAGCAAGATCGACGCCCGCGAAGGCGAGTTCGCCCTGCCGATCGGGCGCAACCAGCCGATCGAGGTCTGAGCCGGCGCCGGCCCCCGGAATCCGGTTAATCCGCTGTTAACCAATTGCGCCGCAAGATCGCGGCAGGATGCGGGCGACCGCAGGCAACGCGTGGCTGACAGATGCAGGAACTGATGATCTTGGACTGGGCGATCCTCGGCGCGATCTGCGTGATCGCCGCCACGGCGACGATGATGTGGCTCACCCCCGGGCGGGCGGCTCCGGCTGCCGCGTCCGGACTTCTGGCGCCCGATGGCGGTCAGGATCCGGTGTGGCTCTACGACGAAGCCGGGTTTCTCGGGGCCAATGCCAGCGCCGATCGGCTGATGCAGGGCGAGGCGGAACGGGATTGGCAGAGCCTGCATGACGCGCTGGCGTCGCGCTTTCCCGGCTTTCCCGACTCCCCGGACAAGGTCCGGGCCGACGGGCTGGTCACCGCCCCCGCGGCGGACAGCGCCGATCGCGGCGAGATCCTCTGCGAATGGCTCGATGGCATCGCCCGGGTGCGGCTGCGCAACCGTCCCGACCCGGCGCCGGCCCGACCCGACTCGACCCTCGGCGCCGAGAGTGCGCGCGAACTGGAAACCCTGCGCGCGGCGATGAACCAGACCCCCTATCCGGTCTGGCGCCTCGGCGCGGACAGGCGGATGACCTGGCACAACGCCGCCTATGGTGCGCTCTGCCGGAAGGTGACTGGGCAGGCGCCCGACGCCGAGACGCCGCTCTTTCCCGCCGATCTCGATCCGGTCAAGAAGACGCGGCAGTCGATCGCGGTCGCCGGCACCGGCCAGCGGCTCTGGTTCGACGTCTCGGCGGTCCGGCAGGGCAGCGGCACGCTGTTCTATGCCGCCGACATCAACGCGGTGGTCGATGCCGAGATCGCGCAGCGCAATTTCGTGCAGACCCTGGCCAAGACCTTCGCGCAGCTCTCCATCGGCCTTGCGATCTTCGACCGGAACCGGCAACTGGCGCTGTTCAACCCGGCGCTGATCGACCTGACCGCACTGCCCGCCGATTTCCTCAGCGCCCGGCCCAACCTTCTGTCCTTCTTCGACCGGCTGCGCGACCAGCGGATGATGCCCGAGCCCAAGAATTACGGCAGTTGGCGCCACCAGATGGCGGACCTGGTGGAGGCGGCCTCGGACGGGCGCTACCAGGAGACCTGGTCGCTGCCCTCCGGCTCGGTCTACTCGGTCAGCGGGCGGCCGCATCCGGACGGCGCCATCGCCTTCCTCTTCGAGGACATCACCGCCGAGATCACCCTGACCCGGCGGTTCCGCTCCGATCTCGAGCTGGGCCTGTCGATCCTCGACCAGCTCGACGAGGCCATCGTGGTCTTCGCCGCGGACGGCACGCTGACCACCTCGAACGCCCCCTACCGGGCGCTCTGGGGCGTCGATCCGGACATGAGCTTTGCCCAGGTCTCGGTGGTTGATGCCACACGGGTCTGGCAGGAGCTTTGCCTCGCGACGCCGATCTGGGGCGATCTGCGCGAATTCGTCGAAACCCGCGAGAACCGGGCCGAATGGTGGGCCCAGGTCGAACTGAAATCCGGCGCGATGCTGATCTGCAGCATTCATCCCCTGCCGAACGGCGCGACCCTTGTCTGTTTCCGGCCCGCGCCGGCCGGACCGGGCGTGCCCGCGCTGTCGAAAACCGAAGAGACCGCCCCCGCCTGAGCGCGCCGGATCGGGCTTGCGGGCCCCCGGGCCTGCCGGCATTGTGGCGCGATGATGATCCCGCCCGTCACCCTGACGCTGCCCGGTGCGGGCGAGACCGCCCGGTTCGCCGAGGCGCTGGCCGGCGCCCTGACGCCCGGTGACACGCTGTTGCTGAGTGGCCCGATCGGCGCCGGCAAGACCCATTTCGCGCGCCACCTGATCCAGAGGATCCTGGTCGAGGCCGAGGATGTTCCCTCTCCCACCTATACGCTCGTCCAGACCTACGACACGGTGGCCGGCCCGCTCTGGCATGCCGACCTCTACCGCCTCTCATCGCCGGACGAGATCGCCGAGCTTGGCCTGGCCGAGGCCTTCGACAGCGCCATCTGCCTGGTCGAATGGGCCGAGCGGCTGGGCCCGCTTGCCCCGCCCCATGCGCTGTGGGTAAACCTTGCCCCGGATCCCGCCGACGACGACCGCCGGCAGATGACCCTCGCCTGGTCGGATCCGAAATGGGCGTTGAAACTGGAGCAGACCCTGCCATGACCGACCGCACCGCGCTGGCCGACGCCTTCCTCGCCACGACCGCCTGGGCCGGCGCCCGGCGCGCGCCGCTGGCCGGCGACGCCTCGAACCGGCGTTACGAGCGGCTGACCGACCCGCGTACCGGCCGGACGGCGGTCCTGATGGATGCGCCCGTCGAGCGCGGCGAGGACGTCCGGCCCTTCCTGCGCATCGCGCGGCATCTGCGGGAAATCGGCCTGAGCGCGCCGGAGATCCTCGCGGAAGACCCGGAACACGGTTTCCTGCTGCTGGAGGATCTCGGCGACGACCTCTTCGCCCGCGTCCTCGCCACGCAACCCGATCTGGAACGTCCGCTCTACGAGGCTGCGACCGACGTTCTTCTGGCGCTGCACCGGGCGCCCTGCCCGCCGCTCGACGCTTACGCGCCGCAAGTGATGGCGGAGATGGCGAGCCTGGCCTTCCGCAAGTACCGCGACGGGGTGCTGGGCGAAGCGGACGACACCGCCGCGGCGCGGTTCGCCGAACGCTTCGCCGACATCCTGCAATCGGCAACGCGCGACGATCCGGTGATGATCCTGCGCGATTATCATGCCGAGAACCTGATCTGGCTGCCCGGGCGCAAGGGTATCGCCCGGGTCGGGCTGCTCGATTTCCAGGACGCGATGACCGGACACCGCGCCTACGATCTGGTCTCGTTGCTGCAGGACGTGCGGCGCGACGTGCCCGCCGGGATCGAGACGCGGATGCTGGCCCGCTACATCGACGGGTCTGGCACGAATGACCACGCGTTCCGCACCGCCTATGCGGTGCTCGGCGCCCAGCGCAACCTGCGGATCCTCGGCGTCTTCGCGCGGCTCGCCACCGACTACGGCAAACCGCGCTATGTCGATCTGATCCCCAGGGTCTGGGCGCATCTGGTCCGCGACCTCGACCATCCCGCCCTGGCGCCGGTGGCGCAGATGCTGGTCGACACGCTGCCCGCGCCGAGCCCGGAGACCCTGCAAAGGCTGCGCCGATGAGAAAGGCGCCCGAGGCCGTGATGCTTTTCGCCGCGGGGTTCGGAACGCGGATGGGCGCCCTGACCCGGGATCGGCCCAAGCCGCTGATCGAGGTCGCCGGCAGGCCGCTGATCGACCACGCCCTCGCGCTGGCCGAGGCGATCGGCCCGGAGCGGATCGTCGTCAACACCCATTTCCGGCCCGAGATGATCGCCGCGCACCTGGTCGATCGCGGGGTGCTGATCTCGCCCGAGCAGCCCCGGATCCTGGAGACCGGCGGCGGGCTCAAGGCGGCCCTGCCGCTGCTCGGGGCGGGGCCCGTCTTCGCCGCCAACACCGATGCGATCTGGAGCGGGCCGAACCCGCTGGCCCTGCTGCGGGCGGCCTGGGATCCGGCGCGCATGGACGGGCTTCTGGTCTGCGTGCCGCCGGCGCAGGCCCGCGGCCATGGCGGGGCGGGGGATTTCGTCGCCGATGCCGAGGGGCGCCTGACCCGCGGGCCGGGCCTGATCTATGGCGGCGCCCAGATCCTCGCGACCGAGGGTCTGGCGGCGATCGAGGCCGAGGCGTTTTCGCTGAACCTGCTCTGGGACCGGATGCTGGCCGAAGGCCGGCTCTTTGGCCTGATCTATCCGGGCCAGTGGTGCGACGTGGGCAGCCCGGAGGGCATCGCCGATGCCGAAGACCTGCTGAAGCGGCATGTTTGAGCCGCAATCCGCGCCGCGCGTCTTCGCCCTGCCGCCCGGCGTCGATTTCCCGCTGGCCCTGCTGGACGGGCTGACCGCGCGCTGCGCCGACCTGCCCCTCGAGGCGTTGGCCGGCGTACAGCTGATCGTGAACACCCGACGCATGGCCCGGCGCATCCGCGAGATCCTGGACGCCGGGCCGCCGCGCCTGCTGCCGCGGGTCTCGCTGCTGACCGACCTCGGCGATCTGGGGGACATGACCGGCCTGCCCGAAGCGATCCCGCCGCTGCGGCGGCGGCTGGAACTGGCGCAGCTGATCGGGCGGCTGCTGGACAGGGAGCCCGATCTCGCGCCGCGCGCCTCGATCTTCGCGCTGGCCGACAGCCTGGCCGAGCTGATGGACGAGATGCAGGGAGAGGGCGTGAGCCCCGAGGCGATCCGCGCGCTGGATGTCAGCGACCTCTCGGGCCATTGGGCGCGGACCCAGAAATTCATCGCCATCGCCGACGATTTCATCGCCGCCGGCGGCGGCACGGCGCTCGACGCCCAGGCCCGCCAGCGGCTCGCGGTGGAAACCCTGATCGCCGGGTGGGCGCGCCGCCCGCCGACGCGGCCCATCGTGCTGGCCGGCTCCACCGGCTCGCGCGGCACGACTCTGATGCTGATGGCGGCCATCGCCCGCCTGCCGCAGGGCGCGGTGGTGCTGCCGGGCTTCGATTTCGATCAGCCGGCCGCGGTCTGGGCCGATCTCGACCGGGCGCCGGGCACGCAGGAGCACCCGCCCGAGGACCATCCGCAGTTCCGGTTCCGCCGGCTCATGCAGGTCCTCGGGATCGACAGCGGCGACATCCGGCGCTGGACCGACGCGCGGGCCCCGTCGCCGGCCCGCAACCGGCTGATATCGCTGGCCCTGCGCCCGGCCCCGATCACCGACGCCTGGATGCGCGAGGGCCCGGCCCTGACCGACCTGGCCGGCGCCACCGCCGATGTCACCCTTCTCGAGGCCCCGTCGCCGCGCAGCGAGGCGCTGGCCATCGCGCTGCGCCTGCGGCAGGCGGCCGAGACCGGGCAGAGAGCGGCGCTGATCACCCCCGACCGGATGCTGACGCGGCAGGTCGCCGCCGCGCTCGACCGCTGGGACATCCTGCCCGACGACAGCGCCGGCCAGCCGCTGCAGCTGTCGCCGCCGGGCCGGTTCTTGCGCCATGTCGCCGGGCTCTTCGCGCAGCGGCTGACCGGCGAGATGCTGCTGACCCTGCTCAAGCACCCGCTTTGCCATGGCGGCGGCGAGCGCGGCGCGCACCTGCTTTGCACCCGAGATCTGGAGTTGCACCTGCGGCGCAAGGGGCCGCCCTTCCCGGACCCGGCCAGCCTCGCGGCCTTTGCCGAGGCGACGGACAAGCCGTTCCGGAAGGGTTGGGCGGAGTGGATCGGGCGCACGCTCTGCGGCCAGGAGACGCCGGGCGCGCAGCCTCTCGCAAGCTGGACGGCGCGCCTGCGCAGCATCGCCGAGGCGGCCTCGGCGGGTAGTCACCCGGCCGGTCCCGGCGGTCTCTGGGAGCGGAATGCCGGGCAGACGGCGCTGGCGCTGCTGGATGCGCTGGAGGCCGAGGCCGGGCATGGCGGCGCCATGACCGCGCGCGACTTCGCCGATCTGCTCGGGCTGCTGCTGGCCGGGGAAGAGGTGCGCGACCGCGATGCGCCGGACCCCAGGATCATGATCTGGGGCACGCTCGAAGCCCGCGTGCAGGGCGCCGAGCTGCTGATCCTCGGCGGGCTGAACGAGGGCAGCTGGCCCGAGGCCGCGCGCCCCGATCCCTGGCTGAACCGGTCGATGCGCGACAAGGCGGGGCTGCTGCTGCCCGAGCGCCGCATCGGGCTGGCCGCCCACGATTTCCAGCAGGCCGCGGCTGCGCCCGAGGTCTGGCTGACCCGCGCGCTGCGCTCGGACGATTCCGAAACCGTCGCCTCGCGCTGGCTGAACCGGCTGGTCAACCTGCTCGGCGGATTGCCGGACCAGGGCGGCGCGCAGGCCCTTGCCGACATGCGCGCCCGCGGCGAAAGCTGGCTCGGCTGGGCGCGCGGGCTGGAGGCGGTGCGGCGCGACAATCCGGCCATCCGTCCCTCGCCGCGCCCACCGGTGGCGGCGCGGCCGCGCGAGCTGGCGGTCACCGAGATCAAGCGCCTGATCCGCGACCCCTATGCGATCTATGCCAAGCATGTGCTGCGGCTGACCCCGCTCGATCCGCTGGTCCAGTCGGCGGATGCGCGGGTTCGCGGCACCGTGCTGCATGATTTCCTCGAGGAATACGTACGCGCGAGCCTCGCGGATCCCGCGATCCTGGATCCTGCCGCCTTCCTGGCCGCCTGCGCGCGGCAGCTCGATCGCGACGTGCCCTGGCCGACCGCGCGGCGCCTGTGGGCCGCGCGGGTGCAGCGCATCGCCGGGCGTTTCATCGCCGAGGAGATCGAGCGCCGGCGGGCCGCGACACCGGTCGCCTTCGAGGCCAGGGCGCGCGCCGAGCTGGTCGATCCGGCCTTCACGCTGGTCGCCCGCGCCGACCGCATCGACCGCGACGCGACCGGCGCCCTGCGCATCTACGACTACAAGACCGGCGCGGTGCCGACGGTGCCCCAGCAGAAACGCTTCGACAAGCAGCTGCTGCTGGAGGCGGCGATGGCCGAGCGCGGCGCCTTCGCGGAGCTGGGCGCGGCACCTGTGGCCGAGGCGGCCTTCCTGGCCATCGGCAGTGCCGGCAACGTCTCGGCGCCGCTGGACGAGGAACCGACGGCGAAAACCTGGGCCGAGCTTGCGCAGCTGATCGCGGCCTATTTCCAGCCCGACCAGGGCTATACCTCGCGCCGGATGCTGGAAAAGGATGCCGACCGGGGTGATTACGATCACCTCGCGCGGTTCGGCGAATGGGACAGGTCCACCCAGCCCACGCCGGAGGTGCTGGAATGAGCGCCCGCGACGCCGCCACCCGCCGCCAGGTCGAGGCGGCGCGGCCCGATGTCTCGACCTGGCTGGCGGCCAATGCCGGGTCGGGCAAGACGCGGGTTCTGACCGACCGGGTGGCGCGGCTGCTGCTGGACGGGGTGCAGCCCCAGCACGTGCTCTGCCTGACCTATACCAAGGCCGCGGCCAGCGAGATGCAGAACCGGCTGTTCCAGCAGCTCGGCAAATGGGCGATGCTGGACGATGCTGCTTTGAGGGCCGAACTGGCAGAGCTGGGCGCCGGCGGAACTGCCGATCCGGTTGCCCTGGCGCGTGCCCGCACCCTTTTCGCGCGCGCCATCGAGACCCCCGGCGGGCTCAAGATCCAGACCATCCACGCGTTCT
>JAGRMU010000361.1:860-1538 GCA_020441165.1 Sedimentitalea sp. | reverse complement strand
CGCCGCCCTGGCTGGAATTCACCACCAGCGAGCCCTTCTTGAGGGCGACGCGGGTCAGACCGCCGGGGGTGATCTCGATACTGCCCGGCGAGACCAGCACATAGGGCCGCAGATCGACATGGCGCGGGGCCAGCCCGGCCTTGGTCAGGATCGGGACCGTCGATAGCGCCAGCGTCGGCTGGGCGATATAGTTGCGCGGCCGCGCCTCGAGCTTGGCGCGGAAGGCGGCAATCTCGCGCTTGCTGGCGGCGGGACCGACCAGCATCCCGTAGCCGCCCGAGCCGTGCACCTCCTTGACCACCAGCTCCTTGAGATGCTCCAGCACATAGGCCAGCGCGTCCTTTTCCGAGCAGCGCCAGGTCGGCACGTTCTTCAGCATCGCCTTCTCGCCGGTATAGAACTCGACGATGTCCGGCATGTAGGAATAGATCGCCTTGTCGTCCGAGATGCCGGTGCCCGGCGCGTTGGCGATGGTGATGCCGCCGGCGCGATAGACATCGAGAAGGCCCGGCACCCCCAGCAGCGAGTCGGGGTTGAAGTTCAGCGGATCGAGGAAATCGTCGTCGATCCGGCGATAGAGCACGTCGATCGGCTCGTAGCCTTGCGTGGTGCGCATCGCCACGCGGCCGTCGACGATGCGCAGGTCGTGCCCCTCGACCAGCTCGGCATTCATCTGGT
>JAGRMU010000361.1:604-855 GCA_020441165.1 Sedimentitalea sp. | reverse complement strand
TCGAAATAGGCCGAGTTGTGGATGCCGGGGGTCAGCACCGCCAGCGTCGGGCGCCCGGTGCAGGCCGGCGGCGCGCTGGCCCGGAGCGAGCGGCGCAGCGATTGCGGGTACTGGCTGACCCGCTGCACCTTGATCCGCGAGAAGAGCTCGGGGAACATGTGCAGCATGGTCTCGCGGTTTTCCAGCATGTAGGAGACGCCGGACGGGGTGCGGGCATTGTCCTCGAGCACGTAGAACTCGTCCTCGCCGGT
>JAGRMU010000361.1:0-504 GCA_020441165.1 Sedimentitalea sp. | reverse complement strand
GGAATGCGGCCGGCGCGGATGATCTCCTGGCGGTGGTAGATGTCGTGCAGAAAGGCGTTCATGGCGCGGACGCGCTGCTCGATCCCCCGCGACAGGCGCGACCATTCGCGCGCCGACAGGATCCGCGGGATCAGATCGAAGGGGATCAGCCGCTCGGTGGCGTCCTCGGTGCCGTAGACGCTGAAGGTGATGCCGGTGAGGCGGAACAGCGCCTCGGCCTCGGCGGATTTCCGGGTCAGGCGCTTGGTGTTCTGCTCGCTGAACCAGGCGCAGTAATCCCGGTACGGCTCGCACGAATCGCCGCCGGATCCGAACATCTCGTCGAAGAATGGGCCTGGTTCTGACACGGGTTCCATGGCGCCAGCCTAGCCGCCCCCCGAGAAATAGCAAATCCAACCGGCGACCGGAGCCTCCGCGGGGCGGCTCCGGCGCATGATTCTCGGGCAGTTGCCGATTTTCGGGGCAGTTCCGGGTCGGGTGCAGGAGCCGGACCCGAATCCGGGC
>JAGRMU010000360.1:1265-1693 GCA_020441165.1 Sedimentitalea sp. | reverse complement strand
TCCTCGGAGGCCTTCTCGATGGCGTATTGGCGGGCGAGGGGATCGTCGGAGATGGCCAGGTCCACCGCCTCGAGCCGCTTGATCTCGTCGCGCAGGCGGGCGGCTTCCTCGAATTCGAGGTTCTCGGCGGCCTTGCGCATGTCCGTGCGCAGCCCGTTCAGCACGGTTTCGAGATTGGCGCCGTGGAGCGGCTTGTCGATCTTCGCGGTCACCCGGTTCATGTCCACGTCGCCCTTGTAGAGCCCGGCGAGGATGTCCTCGACGTTCTTGCGGATGGTCTGGGGGGTGATGCCGTGTTCCTCGTTATAGGCAACCTGCTTGGCGCGGCGGCGGTCGGTTTCGGCCAGCGCGCGCTCCATCGAGCCGGTGATGCGGTCGGCATACATGATGACCCGGCCTTCGGCGTTGCGCGCGGCGCGGCCGATGGT
>JAGRMU010000360.1:0-1012 GCA_020441165.1 Sedimentitalea sp. | reverse complement strand
CGCTTGGTCAGCGTGGTGACCAGGGTGCGGAAGCCGTCCGCGGCGACCTTGCGCACCTCGTCCAGCAGATCGTCCACCTGCATCTCGACCGGGCGGATCTCGACCTGCGGGTCGATGAGGCCGGTGGGTCGGATCACCTGTTCGGTGAAGACGCCGCCGGTCTGGTCGATCTCCCATTTCGCCGGGGTGGCCGAGACGAAGACCGATTGCGGGCGCATGGCGTCCCATTCCTCGAACTTCAGCGGGCGGTTGTCCATGCAGGAGGGCAGGCGGAAGCCGTGCTCGGCCAGGGTGAACTTGCGCCGGTAGTCGCCCTTGTACATGGCGCCGATCTGCGGGACCGAGACGTGGGATTCGTCCGCGAAGACGATGGCGTGGTCGGGGATGAACTCGAAGAGCGTGGGGGGCGGCTCGCCGGGCGCGCGGCCGGTGAGGTAGCGCGAATAGTTCTCGATGCCGTTGCACACGCCGGTGGCCTCGAGCATCTCCAGATCGAAGCTGGTGCGCTGTTCGAGCCGTTGCGCCTCCAGCAGCTTGCCCTCGGCGACCAGCTGGTCGAGGCGATGGCGTAGCTCCTTCTTGATGCCGAGGATGGCCTGCTGCATGGTCGGCTTCGGGGTCACGTAGTGGCTGTTGGCATAGACCCGGATCTGGTCGAAGCTGTCGGTCTTCTCGCCGGTGAGCGGGTCGAATTCGGTGATGCTCTCCAGCTCCTCGCCGAAAAAGGACAGCCGCCAGGCGCGGTCCTCGAGGTGCGCGGGGAAGATCTCGAGGGAATCGCCGCGCACCCGGAAGCTGCCGCGCTGGAAGGCGGCGTCGTTGCGCCGGTAGGCCTGCGCGACGAGATCGGCCATGACCGCGCGCTGGTCGTAGGACTGGCCGACCTTGAGGTCCTGGGTCATCGCCCCGTAGGTCTCGACCGAGCCGATGCCGTAGATGCACGAGACCGAGGCCACGATGATCACGTCATCGCGCTCCAGCAGCGCCCGGGTGGCCGAGTGGCGCATCCGGT
>JAGRMU010000359.1 GCA_020441165.1 Sedimentitalea sp. | reverse complement strand
AGTGTCATGGCTGGAATTCGGCGAGGTTCGGACCTGGAGTTCATTGATCCGGCCCGCGCCGGGTTGGAATCTTTCCGACTGGTCGCCGCAGAGCGCCCTCGTGCACGGCATCGCGCGTGACGCCCTGCGCGAGGCGCCCGCCGCCTCCGCGGTTGCAGACGATCTGCGCGCCCGTCTGGCCGGCAGGGTGCCCGTGTCCGACGCGCCGGAGTTCGATGCGCGCTGGCTGTCGCGGTTGCTGCACGCGGGTGGCTACGGCACCGCGCCGAGGATCG
Organism: Sedimentitalea sp.; assembly: GCA_020441165.1. Taxonomy (GTDB): domain Bacteria; phylum Pseudomonadota; class Alphaproteobacteria; order Rhodobacterales; family Rhodobacteraceae; genus JAGRMU01. The sequence goes on along the minus strand of JAGRMU010000359.1, from coordinate 1,217 downwards.
AGGACTATGACCGGGTGTCCTCCGCGCAGTTTTCCGGCCTGGCGCTCGACAGGCTCTACGAGACCCTCGAACGGCATCGGGCACCGCATCGCGCGGGCCCGGACAGTGCCCGGCTCGTGAAGGCATGGCGCAACGCCCAGCACCACTGAGCTGCCGGGCCCGGCCCTCTCCGCGGATCGTCCACGAGACAATCGCTGCGGTCCGAAGCGGACTGGCCTGCTCATCCACGCGATCCGCCGAGCGCGCCCTGCGCCGGCGGGTCGCGCGCCGCCTGGCGATGATCGACACGCAGATGGCCTCAGATTTCTTCTACAAATCCCGCCTGAGTAGCGCTGGCGGCCGTGACGAAGCGGCGATCGAAGGTTGCCATCTTCTTGCAATGGGCCGAGCCGCCCAGATGCAGGGCATCGGCAAAATCCATCCCATCGTCCGTCCGGTCCAGAGCTTCGGCGACGAGACCCGCCTGGTCGATGGCCACCGTGGCAAGCCCGCCGAATGCGCGGAGCGCGCCGATCACCTCGGCCGCGCTGAAGCGGTAGGCGCTTCGCAGGACCCATTCGGCTTCGAGGATCACGGTGATCGGCACAAACACGTCATGCCCGTCAATCAGGTCCCTGGCGCGCGCCGACTGCTCCGGATGATCTCCGGTGAGGTAGCGCACGACAACATTCGTATCAATTGCGATCACGGCGGCGCGCCTCTTGCAGGACTGCGGCGTCCATGTCCTCGATGGACTTCGGTTCCGCGGTCCAGCGAAGCATGGCGAAGACCGTTTCCGGGCGCGACGGAGCGAAGGCCGGCACCCGTCGCAAGAACACACCTTCAGACGTATCTTCCACCAGCAAGCGCGTGCCGGCGCCCCAGTCCTTGCTCTGGCGAATGGACTTGGGAAGGATGACCTGACCTTTGGTCGAGACGGTCGTGGTGGGAGGTGTCGTCCGAGGCATGGCGCGCTCCAATAGTAAGACGATAGTAAGATAACAACCGGGATCATCGGACGCAAGCGCCTGCAAAAAGGGCTGGGTCATGGAAGGGTCCTTTTGGGTTCGGGTCGTAGAAAGAAGGCCCGGTCGCTGAAATCCGCCGGACGCGGGTTTCGGAACGGTGCCGGGATTGTCCTGGCGGCCGGAGCTGCAGGCGCTCCGTATCGCTGTGGTCAGGGCAGCCCGAGGGGCGGGGCGAGCGCTGTTTCGGCCCCGCCGGCAAGCGGAAGGGGA
>JAGRMU010000358.1 GCA_020441165.1 Sedimentitalea sp. | reverse complement strand
TGCAGCGCCGCCCAGCTTTTCACCCGGGCGTCGTCGACCGCGGCGGCCAGCGCCGCGGGATCGGCGTATTTCTCGTGGAACTGCTTGAGATAGGCCGCCGGCCGGTAGATGAAGGGCGGGCGGGCCTGGGCCAGGGCCTGCAGGAAGGCCGGGTTGCGGTTCTCCCAGGCGAAGACCACGGTGGTCTCGTCGGGGAAGGTGACGGTGGGCAATTGGCCCTCGATGCGCAGGAAATCGGGCGGACCCGAGGGGCTGAGCGCCTCGTTGTTGGCCACGTCGTTCCACCAGTAGTCGAAATCGGCCGAGGTGAAGGGCGAGCCGTCCGACCAGCGGTGCCCGGGCCGCAGGTGCAGGGTGAAGACCTTGTCGTCCTCGTTGTCCACGGCGCGCAGGATGTCCGGGGTCAGCACGTAATCCTCGTTGTAGCCGACCAGCCGCGCATAGCCGTAGACCACCATCATCCGGATGTCGCGGTCGCGGGTGACCATGGTGCGCAGGGTGCCGCCCTCGTGGCCAAGGGTGCGGCCCTTGGCGGCCAGATCGACCACCAGCGGCACCTCGGGCAGGCGCTCGGCGACGGGCGGCATGTCGCCGCTGTCGACCTCGGCCTTCCAGAAGCTGCTTTCCTGCAGGTCGGGCAGCGGCGGCGTGTCGTCGGCCCGCGCCGCCAGCGCCGCCAACCCGACCGCGAGGATCGTCAGGGCCTTGAGGATGAGGCGGGGGGCATCAGACATGGCAGCGTACCTTGTGACCGGGTTCCAGTTGCGTGAGCGAAGGTATCACGGTGCCCGAGAAACGGAAGGCCTCGGGCCAGGTTTCGGGGGCGCCGGCGCCCTGCGCCACCAGCTTCAGATCGATGGGGCGGGAAAGGTCGGGCACGGGCTGCGCCGCGATCAGCGCCTTGGTATAGGGATGGCGGGGGTTGTAGAACAGCGTCTCGGGCGGGGCCTGCTCGACCACCAGCCCCTGGCGCATCACCGCCACCTCGTCGGCGATCCGCGCCACCACCGCAAGGTCGTGGCTGATGAACAGATAGCTGAGGTTCATCCGGTCCCGGATCTCCTCCAGCAGGGTCAGGATCTGCTCCTGCACGCTCACGTCCAGCGCCGAGGTCGGCTCGTCGCAGACCAGCAGCGTCGGGTCCAGTGTCAGGGCGCGCGCGATCGACAGGCGCTGGCGCTGGCCGCCCGAGAAGGCATGGGGATAGCGTTGCAGCATGTCCGGGTTCAGCCCGACGCGGCGCAGGCTTTCGGCGGCGCGGTCCCGCCGCTCCGAGGGGGTGCCGATGCCGTGGATCTCCAGCGGTTCGGTCAGCGCCCCGAGGACGCGCATCCGCGGGCTGAGCGACGAGTAGGGATCCTGGAAGACCATCTGCGCCTCGCGCTGGAAGATCGTGCGCTCGGCGCGGGTCATCTTGTGCACCGCGATCATCGCCTGGC
>JAGRMU010000357.1 GCA_020441165.1 Sedimentitalea sp. | reverse complement strand
CCGGCGCCTCGAAGCCCGGGATCAGCCGCTTGTAGCTGTTGGTGCCGGGGTTGGTGAAGGCGTTCAGTGTCTTGGCATGCTTGAGGATACCGCCGATGAAATAGAGCGCCTCCTGGCTGAGATCGGCATACTTGTCGCCGGCGAAGAGCGGCTTGCCGTCCTTCCAGATCGACATGTTCACATGCATGCCGCTGCCGTTGTCGCCATAGATCGGCTTGGGCATGAAGGTGGCCGACTTGCCATAGGCGTGGGCCACGTTGTGAATCACGTACTTGTATTTCTGCATCTCGTCGGCCTGCTTGACCAGGGTGCCGAAGATCAGCCCCAGCTCGTGCTGGCACGAGGCGACCTCGTGATGGTGCTTGTCGACCTTCATGCCGAGGCGCTTCATCGTCGAGAGCATCTCGCTGCGCAGATCCTGGGCCTCGTCGGTGGGGTTGACCGGGAAATAGCCGCCCTTGAGGCCGGGCCGGTGGCCCATGTTGCCCATCTCGTATTCGGTGTCGGTGTTCCAGGACGCGTCGGTGGCGTCGACCTCGTAGGAGACCTTGTTGATGGTGTTGGAATAGCGCACGTCATCAAAGAGGAAGAACTCGGCCTCGGGGCCGAAATAGGCGGTGTCGCCGATGCCCGAGGCGACAAGGTAGGCCTCGGCCTTCTCGGCGGTGCCGCGCGGATCGCGCGCATAGGGCTCGCCGGTATCCGGCTCGACCACGGTGCAATGCACGCAGAGGGTCTTTTCGGCATAGAACGGGTCGATATAGGCGCTGTCGGTGTCCAGCATCAGCTTCATGTCCGAGGCTTCGATCGACTTCCATCCGGCGATCGACGAGCCGTCGAACATGAAGCCCTCGTCGATGAAATCCTCGTCCACCAGATCGGCGACGATGGTGACGTGCTGCAGCTTGCCGCGCGGATCGGTGAAGCGGATGTCCACGTATTCCACGTTCTCGTCGGCAAGCGTCTTGAGAATTGCGTCCTTGCTCATTCCCTTGGATTCCTTTTTGTCCTGATATTCTTGGTGGTTACAGCGCGTCCGAGCCGGTCTCGCCGGTGCGGATGCGGATCGTCTGTTCAACGGGGCTGACGAAGATCTTGCCGTCTCCGATCTTGTCGGTCTTGGCGGCGGCGATGATCGCGTCGATGGCGCCCTCGACCTGGTCGTCGTCAAGCACCACCTCGATCTTCACCTTGGGCAGGAAGTCGACCACGTATTCGGCGCCGCGATAGAGCTCGGTATGACCCTTCTGCCGGCCGAAGCCCTTGACCTCGATCACGCTGAGACCCTGGACGCCGACATCCTGCAGCGCCTCCTTGACCTCGTCCAGCTTGAACGGCTTGATGATCGCTTCGATCTTCTTCATGGGGGACTCCTCGCAACCGTGACTGGCAGCGTCAGACCACTTCTCTTCGGGGGCGACAATCGGATAGGCTTTCGCGCGCCGGGGACGGGCCGGGAAACAGGCGGGCTGCCCGAAATTCATGCGGTTTGCCCAGAAATTGGGCGGAAGTGAATCGACGGGCGGACGCGCCGGAAGGAACCGAGATGACCGAATTGCTGACCGCCGCGCAG
>JAGRMU010000356.1 GCA_020441165.1 Sedimentitalea sp. | reverse complement strand
TTGACCTTGCCCGGCATGATCGAACTGCCCGGCTCGTTCTCGGGCAGGATCAACTCGCCCAGCCCGCAGCGCGGCCCCGAGCCCAGCAGGCGGATGTCGTTGGCGATCTTGAACAGCGAGACCGCGACCACCCGCAGCGCCCCCGACATCTCGACCATCGCGTCATGGGCGGCCAGCGCTTCGAACTTGTTGGGCGCGGTGACGAAGGGCAGGCCGGTGATCTCGGCCATCTTCGCCGCCACGAGGGTGTCCCAGCCCCTGGGCGTGTTCAGCCCGGTGCCGACGGCGGTGCCGCCCTGCGCCAGCTCGTAGATCCGCCCCAGCGCGTCCTTGACGCGCTGAATGGCCATCGCGACCTGGTGCGTATAGCCCGAGAATTCCTGGCTCAGCGTCAGCGGCGTCGCGTCCTGGGTATGGGTGCGGCCGATCTTGATGATGCCGTCGAACGCCTCGACCTTCTGCGCCAGCCCGCAATGCAGCTTCTCCAGCTTGGGGATCAGGTCGGTCACCGCGGTCATGCCGGTGGCCAGGTGCATCGCCGTGGGGAAGGTGTCGTTGCTGGACTGGCCCATGTTGACGTGATCGTTGGGATGCACCGGGTCCTTCGATCCGATGGTGCCACCGAGGATCTCGATGGCGCGGTTGGCGATCACCTCGTTTGCGTTCATGTTCGACTGGGTGCCCGAGCCGGTCTGCCAGACCACCAGCGGGAAATTGTCGTCGAGCTTGCCGTCGATCACCTCGCTTGCGGCCTCGACGATGGCCTTGCCGCGCCGCTCGTCCAGCTTGCCCAGCTCCATGTTGGCCTGGGCGCAGGCCTTCTTGATCACGCCCAGGGCGCGGACGATGGCGACGGGCTGCTTTTCCCAACCGATCGGGAAGTTCAGGATCGAGCGCTGGGTCTGCGCGCCCCAGTACTTGTCGGCGGGCACGTCGAGCGGGCCGAAGCTGTCGGTTTCGGTGCGGGTCTGGGACATCGGTCACCTCTGTCTGGTATGCGATTGCATGCCGTTTATGCCGCGCCCTCGCGCGGCGCAATTGGCCAGTTGCGCGCAGCTTGCAGATTCGCCGCCCGCAGACAACCGTGATCGCCGGCATCACTTTTCCGGGCCGGGTGCGCGAGGGCGTTGTTCCGCGCGCGCGCTGCGCTAGAGTGACCCCCATGATGATGAACCGGAATTCAGGCCTGTCTTGCCGGGGTGCCGCCCCGGATCGCGCCCAGCTTGGGCCCGGGCGCGATCCGTTGCGCCAGATGGAACGGATGCGTGGTGGCAGCCCCCAGCGAAAGGATCGCGCGATGACGATCATGCCCCCTCTTGCCGCCGCGCGCCTCTGGCTTTCGGCCCTGGTGGCGCTGGTGCTGCTGGCGGGTCTGGCCCTGGCCGACGGCGCCGATGCCGGCCGCTTCGTCGGCTCCTATACCGGGTCGGCCGAGATCAAGATGGCCGACGGCAGCACCGACCAGCGGGACATGAGCGTCACGATCTCGCAGGCGGGGAAGGGATTCACCGTCGCCTGGACCTCGAGCACGCGCAAGCCCGACGGGACGATCAAGGCGAAGTCCTACGAGATCGATTTCGTGCCCAGCGACCAGGAGAACGTCTTCGCTGCCGCCATGCGCAAGAACGTCTTCGGCCACGAGGTGCAGCTCGACCCGATGAAGGGCGAGCCCTATGTCTGGGCGCGGATCAACGGCGACACGCTGACCGTCTATTCGCTCTTCGTCGATGCCGAGGGCGGCTACGAGCTGCAGCAATACGACCGCACCCTGGCCGAGGGCGGGCTCGAGCTGGATTTCCAGCGGGTCAGCAACGGCGAGATCTCGCGCTCAGTCCACACCTTCCTGAAGCGCGTCCCGTCCTAGGGCGGGGCGCGTCGTCAACGGAATCCTTTCGGGGGTTGGGTGCACGCGAAGGGCCTTTATCGGACTCATCCCTCCGCACGTCTTTCCGGGGCGCAGCCCCGGATCGCGCCCGACCCGCCCCGTCGCGCTGAACGCGCGCCTACGGCGCGACGCGGGCGCGATTGCGCCCACCCTCGGGTCGCGCGCGATCCTCTGAGCAGAGGGGGCGAAGTGCCTCCGGCCTGTTACGGCGATGAACGGTCAGCCGGGCAGAAATAACGGGGAGGGACGTCCTCGCGACGCCGCAATTCGAAGAACAGGAATGTTGCGCAGTCGCCCTCTCAGACCCCGCCGTTGGCGCTCACTTGCGGAAACTGTCCAGCGAGACCACCTCGGC
>JAGRMU010000355.1 GCA_020441165.1 Sedimentitalea sp. | reverse complement strand
GGCGAGGGGGCCTGGCGGATGCCGCTGGGCAAGGGCTATGACGACATGCTGAAATCGCGCAGTGCCGACATGAAGAACATCGGCGGGCGGCCCGCCGGGTCGATCACCGCCGCGCAGTTCCTCAAGCGCTTCGTCAAGGACGAGACCCCCTGGATCCATCTCGACATCGCGGGGGTTGCCTCGCTGAAGGAGTCCTCGGCCTTCGCGCCCAAGGGGGCCACCGGCTGGGGCGTCGCGGCGCTGAGCCGGCTGGTTCGGGACCGGTTCGAAACCGGGGTTTGAGGGGCAGGGCGGCAATGGCGACACCGATGGGACGACTGCGATGCTGATCCCCGCCACCCGCTACCGCGATTGCGAGGCGGCGCTCGCGTTCATCACCGGCGTGCTGGGCCTGACGGAACACGCGGTCTATCGGAACGCGGCCGGCGACATCGTTCATGCCCAGGTCTCGCTGGGGCGCGGCATGCTGATGTTCGGCCCCGCCCAGGGGGGCGCATTCGACCGGCTGATGACCGATCCGCGCGCGGCGGGCGGGGTGACCACCTCGATCTATGGCATCGTCGACGATGTCGCCGCGCATCATGCCCGGGCCGCCGCCGCCGGGGCGGAGATCGTCGTGCCGCTGGCAGCGCAGGATCATGGCGGGAGCGCCTATTCGATTCGCGATTCCGAAGGGCATGTCTGGACCTTTGGCGATTACGATCCCTGGATGACCGAAGACTGATGGGCGCGGTCTATTTCTACCAGCTTTCCCGCCGTCCGCTCGAGGAGACTTTGCCGCTGCTTCTGGGCAAGGCGCGCGGCGCGGGATGGCGGATCGTGGTGCGCGGCACCGATGCGGCGCGCCTCGCCTGGCTCGACGAGCAGCTCTGGCTCGGGCCCGAGGACGCCTTCCTGCCCCATGGGCTGGCAGGCGGGCCGCATGACGCGGACCAGCCGATACTGCTGACCACCGGACCCGCCGGCAATGCGCCCGACTGCGTGATGAGCGTCGATGGCGCCGATCTGTCCCCCGACGAGGTGGCAGGCCTCGCCCGTGCCTGCGTGCTCTTCGATGGCAGCGACGCCGAGGCGTTGGCCGGCGCCCGCCGCCAGTGGAAACGCCTCACCGAGGCCGGCTGCGCCGCGCAATACTGGTCCGAGGACTCGGGCCGCTGGGAGATGAAGGCCGAGCGCTGAGCCAGGCCTGCATCGCGCAGGATGTGGCTCTGCGCGGCGGGTTTGGCCCGCATCGCGCCGGCCGGGAATGCGTTCGTTATTTGTTCTGCATTTCTGGTTGGAGACTCGGACCCGATGCATTATCTGTCAACCTTGGAGTTTCGGGGGCAGGCATGGCCGAGTTGAAGAACATCGAGGTGCGCGGCGCGCGCGAGCACAATCTCAAGAACATCGACGTGGACATCCCGCGCGACCAGCTTGTGGTGATCACCGGCCTCAGCGGTTCGGGCAAGTCCAGCCTGGCCTTCGACACGATCT
>JAGRMU010000354.1:6080-6269 GCA_020441165.1 Sedimentitalea sp. | reverse complement strand
GGAGAGATCCTGCTGAACGGCCAGGACCTGGTGACCGCCGGCGAGGCGCGGCTGCGCGAGGTGCGCGGGCGCGAGATCTCGATGGTGTTCCAGGATCCGATGACCTCGCTCAATCCGCTGCACACGGTCGGGCGGCAGATGGACGAGGTCCTGCGGCTGCACACCGATCTGGGTGCCGGGGCGCGCCGG
>JAGRMU010000354.1:0-6000 GCA_020441165.1 Sedimentitalea sp. | reverse complement strand
GGCGGCATGCGCCAGCGCGTCGTCATCGCCATCGCCCTGCTGGCCCGGCCCCGGCTGATCATCGCCGACGAGCCGACGACCGCGCTGGACGTCACCATCCAGAGCCAGATCCTCAAGCTGATGCGCCAGCAGATCGCCGAGAAGGGCGCCTCGATGATCCTGATCACCCACGACCTCGCCGTCGTGTCCGAAATGGCCGATCACATCACGGTGCTCTATTGCGGCAAGGTGGTCGAGCGCGGCCGCACCCGCGAGCTGATCGAGACGCCCGCGCATCCCTATACCCGCGGGCTGATCGACAGCATCCCCGATACCGCGCACCGGCACGACCGGCTGAGGCAGATCCCCGGCTCGATCCCGGACATCCGCAACCTCCCGACGGGCTGCAATTTCCGCGACCGCTGCCCGCGCGCGCAGGCGCTCTGCGCCGAGAGGGAACCGGACCTGGCCCGGCAGCACGCGACGCTCTGGGCGGCCTGTCACTTCCCCCTGAAGCCGGGAGAAACCGCATGACCGGGCGTGACGTGCCAATGCTCGAGGTGCGCGATCTCACGATGCATTTCCCGGTGGGCGGCGGCCTTCTCGACCGTTTGCGCGTGGATGCCAGGGGTGTGCGGCTGGAAAACCCGGTCGTCCATGCGGTCAACGGCGTCAGTTTCCGCATCGCGCGCGGCGAGATCATGGCGCTGGTCGGCGAAAGCGGCTGCGGCAAGTCCACCGTCGCCAAGACCATCGCGCGCATCTATGACCCGACCGCCGGAGAGGTGCGGATCGAGGGCGAGGACATCGCCGGCTACGGCTTCGCCGATATGCTGCCGGTGCGCGCCAAGATGCAGATGATCTTCCAGGACCCCTATGCCTCGCTGAACCCGCGCCAGCGCGTGCGCGACATCGTCGCCGAGCCGCTCCTGGAACAGACCAGGGGCGCGCAGGAGCGCAAGCAGGTACCGGCCCGGATCGAACAGCTGCTGGCACGCGTCGGGCTGAGCGCCGAACACGCGGGGCGCTATCCGCACCAGTTCTCGGGCGGCCAGCGCCAGCGCATCGGCATCGCACGGGCGCTGTCGGTGACCCCCGGCCTGATCATCGCGGACGAGCCGGTCTCGGCGCTCGACGTGTCGATCCAGGCGCAGATCCTCAACCTGATGAAGGATCTGCGCGACGAGTTCGGCCTCGCCTATCTCTTCATCAGCCACGACCTGTCGGTCGTGCACCACATCGCGGACCGGGTCGGGGTGATGTATCTGGGTTTCATGGTCGAAACCGCGCCGCGGGACGTCCTGTTCGCGCGCCCGCGCCACCCCTACACGCGGGCGCTGCTGTCGGCCGCGCCCAGCATCAAGGCGAAACGCGACGTCGAGGAGATCGTGCTCGGCGGCGAGGTGCCCTCGGCGCTGTCTTTGCCCTCGGGCTGCTGTTTCCGCACCCGTTGCCCCTTCGCCTGGGACCGCTGCGCGCAGGAACGCCCATCGCTGCGGGATGTCGGCGCGGGGCAGGCGGTGGCGTGCCATCTGATCGATGAGCCGGAAAGGGAGAGGACATGACGGTGATCGCACAGGCCCGGTTGGGCATTTACGATCCGCACGACTGCACCGATGCCAGCGACGAGCTGACGGTGCTGCATGCCGTCTACGACACGCTGATCCGGCGCGTGGGCCAGGACTTCGTGCCGCACCTGGCCGAACGCTGGACTGTGTCCATGGATGCCCGAACCTGGACCTTCCACCTGCGCGACGGTGTGCGGTTTCACGACGGCAGCGCCTGCGACGCGGATGCGGTGGCGGCCTCGCTCGCGCGGATGGCCCGCGAGGACAAGGGCTACACGCTGGGGGCGCCGGCCGTCTGGCGGCAGTATCTTGGTGGCGCGGAGCTGGCGGCCCCGGATCCGCAAACGCTGGTGGTCACGCTGGCCGCGCCGATGGCCGACCTGCTCGACGTGCTGGAACAGGGGTTCATCGTCGCGCCCTCGGCCTTTGCGCGCCTCGATGCCGGGGACCACGGCACGCAGATCGGTTCCGGTCCTTACCGGTTGGTCGAGATCGCGCCGGACCGCATCACCGCCACGCGTGTCGAGGGTCATTTCGCGGGCGAGCCAGCCAACCGGACGATCACCTGGCGCCTCGTCCCTGACCCGACGGAGCGCCTGGCGCTCTTGCAGCGCGGCGCGGTGCAGGTGGCCAACGGGCTGGATTTCGAGGCCTCGCGCACCCTGGGCGCGCAGCGTCACGAATACCTCTCGCCGGTCGCGATCATCTACCTGCTGAACGCGGCGAAAGGGCCGCTCGCCGATGGTCGGGTGCGCCGCGCGCTCAGCCTTGCGATCGACCGTGATGCCCTCGTGGAGACGGTGATGGCAGGGGCGGCACGGCCTTTGCGCGGCTTCGTCAGCCCCGCTCACTTTGGCGCGGGGCAAGGGGACGGGGCGCGGATGGACCGGGACGCGGCCCGGCGCCTGCTGGCCGAGGCGGGCCATGGCGCGGGCCTGACGCTCGAGGTCGATTGCCCGACGCGCCTGCCCGACGAGGCGGAGCGGCTGACCGCGGCTTTGGCAGACCAGCTGCGCGCGGTCGGCATTTCCCTGACCGTCCACGTCCATCCGGAGCGCGAAGACTACGCCCACATGGTGCGGCGCAAGCAGATCCGGGATCTCTGCGTCTTCGATTCCAGCCCGATGAGCACCTATCGCGTGCTCTACGAGAAGATCGATTCCCGGGTCGCGGGCGCCTGGTGGCAGGGCTATGCCAACCCCGAGGTCGAGGCCCTGATCGACCAAGGCCGCGTCACCACCGACCGCGCCGCGCGGGCCGGGATCTGGCGGCGGGCTTATGCGCTGTTGCAGGACGATCCGGCCTGGCTGACGCTCTACAACCCGCTCCGGGTGATCGGGCTGGCGGGGGCGCATCCTGGCTTCGCGATGCCCGCCGACGGGGTGATCGACGTCGCCCGGCTTCCGGCGCTGGACGGAGGCGCGGAATGAGGGCCGACACGCTTCTGACCGGTGCCTGCGTCGTCACCATGGACCCCGAGCGCCGGGTGATCGAGAACGGCGCGGTCGCGGTGGCGGGCGGGGTGATCGTCGCGGTCGGCGAGGCCGAGGCGCTGCGCGCCACGGTAAAGGCGGACCGGGTGCTGGACTGTGCGGGCCACATCGTCATTCCCGGTCTCGTCGACGTGCACGCCCATGCCGGGCATGGTCTGATAAAGTCCATGGGCATGCATGCCGGCGACCGGTGGGAGGAGATCTGCGGCGAGGTCTACACGCAAGCTTCCCCGCCCGAATTCTGGTACGCCGAGGCGCGGCTTGCGGCGCTGGAACGGCTGCGCTTCGGCGTCACCACCGGCGTCTCGCTGCTGGGCGGGGGCGACACGATCATGCGCACCGACGACCCGATCTATGCCGCCGCCCATTGCCGCGGCGTGGCCGAGGTCGGGACCCGCAGCGTCGTCGCCGTGGGCCCGACGCGCGCGCCCCATCCGCGAACCTATGCGGACTGGAAGACCGGCACGCGCCGCGCCTATCCGGTCAGCTTCGCGCAGCAGCTCGCAACCTGCCGGCGCATCGTCGCCGACTGGCATGACAGCCATGACGGGCGTATCCGCATCGCCCTGCTCTACCCGGTGCTGCGCGACGAACACGAGCGCGACATGGCGGCAGAGGACTATGCCGCCGCCTGCGAGCAGGTACGGATCGTGCGGGATTTCGCCCGCAAGAAGGGTCTCACCTTCACCCAGGACGGTCACTTGCGCGGCTCGATCCGCCGCGCACACAGGCTGGGCCTGCTCGGCCCGGACACGCTCCTGTCGCATTGCATCGACCTGCACGGCGACGAGATCGAACTGGTCGCGGCGACCGGCACCAGGATCGCCCACAATCCCTCGGCCAACGCCTCGATCCTGGGCCGGTGCCCGGCAATCGAGTTGATGGAGGCCGGCGCCTGCGTCGCGCTCGGCTCGGATGCGACGGCTCCCGACCGGTCCGCGGACATGTTCCGCCACATGCAGCAGGCGATGCACTATCACCGCCGGCATTTCCGGGATGCCTCGGTCCTGCCCATCGGCAAGGTTCTCGAGATGTGCACCATCGGCGGCGCCCGCGCGCTGGGGCTGGCGGATCGCATAGGCTCCATCGAGACCGGCAAGGCGGCCGATATGGTCGCGGTCGACCTGCGGCGCCCGCATCTCTCCCCGCCCAACATGGCGCTGCACCGCCTGGTGTGCTTTGCCAACGGCAATGACGCGGCGACCGTGATGGTCGGCGGCGAGATCGTGCTGCACGAGGGCCGGGCGACGCGGGTGGCCGAAACGGAGATACTGGAGGACGCGGCGCGCGAGGCGGCGATCATGATCGACCGGATCGGCGGCGGCGCGGACCTTGCGCTGCCGCCGGATTTCTGGGGCACGGAACGGAGGCCGGGATGACGATCTATGTGGTGAACCCCAACAGCAGCCAGCATGTGACCGATGGCATTGACCGCGCGGTGGATCCGATGCGGCCGCTCAGCCCGGTGCCGATCGCGGCGCGGACCCTGGCCGAGGGACCGCCAGGCATCGAGACGCAGGCGCATGTCGACGGCGTGGTGGTGCCCTTGCTCGCCCATTGCGCGCAGCTGGAAGACGAGGCCAGCGCGTTCGTCATCGCCTGCTTCTCCGACCCCGGCCTTGCCGCGCTGCGCGAGCAGTCCGCGCGCCCGGTGCTGGGCATCGCCGAGGCGTCGATCCTCACTGCCATGACGCTCGGCCAGCGCTTCGGGATCATCTCGATCCTGTCCCGAAGCATCCCCCGCCACATGCGCCAGGTCGGCGCGATGGGCGTGATGGACCGGCTCGCGGGTGATCAGCCGCTGGAACTGGGGGTGCTGGATCTGGCCGATGCGGACCGCACCTTCGCGCGGCTCAAGGCCGTCGGCAGCAGCCTGCGCGACGGGGCGCGGGCCGATGTCGTCATCCTGGGATGCGCGGGCATGACCGCCTTCCGCACCGATCTTGAAACCCAGCTCGGCATTCCCGTGGTCGAGCCTTGTCAGGCGGCCACGGCCATGGCCATCGGCAGGGTCGCGCTGCAGGCAACACGAAAGGACACAAGATGACCCGACTGACCCCCGAAGCCACCGGCGTTTTCGTCATCGCCGTCACGCCCTTCCATCCGGACGGCCGCATCGACATGGAAAGCTGCGACCGGATGGTCGATTTCTACCTTGAGGCCGGCGCCACCGGCCTGACGGTCCTTGGCATGATGGGCGAGGCGCCGAAGCTGACGGTCGAGGAATCGCGCGACGTGGTGGCGCGGATCCTCGCGCGCGTGGACGGGCGCGTGCCGGTCGTGGTCGGCGTCTCGGCCCCCGGCTTCGCCCAGATCGACGCGCTGACTCGCATGGTGATGGACCTCGGCGCCGCGGGCGTCATGATCGCCCCGCCCGGTGCCCTGCGGACCGACGACCAGATCGTGACCTACTACCGGCAGGTGGCCGAGCTGATTGGCGATGTGCCTTTCGTGCTGCAGGATTTCCCGCTTGTCACCGGCGTGCAGATGGCCCCCGGGGTGATCGCGCGGATCGTCAACGACCTGCCCACCTGCGTCTGTCTCAAGCACGAGGATTGGCCGGGGCTGGAAAAGATCAGCGCCCTGCGCGCCGAGGGCATGCTCGACCGTCGCATCTCGATCCTCTGCGGCAATGGCGGGCTGTTCCTGCCCGAGGAAATGCTGCGCGGGGCCGATGGTGCGATGACCGGGTTCGCCTATCCCGAGATGATGGTGAGCGTGGTCCAGCACTGCGCCGCGGGCGATGCGGACCGGGCGCAGGACCTCTTCGACGCCTATCTGCCGCTCGCCCGGTTCGAGCAGCAGCCGGGCATGGGGCTGGCGATCCGCAAATACACCCTCGCCCGGCGCGGGGTCATCGCCCACGATACCCTGCGCCGTCCGGGCGCATCGCTGTCGCAACAAAGCCGCGCCGAGGTCGACCGGCTGATCGCGCGGCAGGAGCGGCGGCTGCAGGAGCT
>JAGRMU010000353.1 GCA_020441165.1 Sedimentitalea sp. | reverse complement strand
AGCCCGATCCCGATTTCGGCGTCGTCGTGCCGACGATCCTCAACGTGCCCTGGGCGATCGCCGTGGCCCGCGGCGAAGGCGACGCACAATGGGGCTGCTTCGTGTCGGACATGGTCGGGGAATGGCACGCCTCGGGGCGCATCCTGCAATTGCAGGAGACATGGCAGGTCGGCACCACCGCCTTCACCCGCGACCTGCAGGCCCGCTGGGCGGCCACCGAGGACGGCCGGCCGCTCTGCGCCCGCGACCCGTCGACCGGGGCGCATCCCCGCGACTGCCTGAGCCAGACCGCCTTTGCCGGCACCGCCCCGCCCGCCGACGTGCCGGACTGGGCAAGGCGCCTGCACGAGATCACCGGCACCGATCTGAGCGTGCTCTTCGACGCCTACAACCGCACCCGCCTGATGCGCGGCCTCGGCCTGACCCTGGCGCTGAGCGCCACGGCGATCGCCGGGGCGCTGGCGGTCGGCATCGGGTTCGGCCTGCTCGATGCCAGCCTGCGGGGCCGGGGCGCGTTCGGGCGCCTGCTGCTATTGCCGCTGCGCGGATTCATCGTGCTGGCGCGGATGACGCCGCCGATCCTGCAGCTCTATATCGTGTTCTTCGGGATCGGCGGGATGCTGGCCAATGCCGACCTGATCGCCCCCGGCGCCTTCGTCACCGCCGGGGTGATCCTCTCGTTCTATGCCGGCGCGACCAACGCCGTGCTTCTCTCGCACGCGCTGGCGCAGGAGCGCCTGACCGCGCCCGAGGCCTCGGCCCTGCAGCTGCTGCCCGGCGCGATAAGGCGCTCATTCGACGGGCTGGTGGCGGCCTGCGTCAACATCGTCAAGGCCGCCGGCATGGCCAGCGCCATCGCCCTGGCCGAGCTGATCTCGACGGTGAACCTGATCGTCACCGAGGGCGGCGACGCGCGCACACTGATGAACGGGCTGCTGGTGTTCTACTTTCTCTTCGTGCTGGCCGTGCTCTGGCTCTTCCGGCGCGCCAACCGCTGGCTGGGACCGGCCCGGGGCGCCGATGCTTGAGACGCTGATCGAGCGCACGCCCTATCTCGCCGGCGGGTTCGCCACCAACCTGCTGATCTCGGCGCTGTCCATGGCCCTCGGCACCGGCCTCGGCGCGCTGCTGGGACTGGTGCGCGCCAACCGCACCCGCGGGCTGACCCGCGCCGCGGGAATGGCGACCAACGTCTGCCGCAACGTGCCCAGCTTCGTGCTGCTCTTCTACATGGCCTTCATGCTGCCCAGCGAGATCGACTGGGCCGGGCGCATCATCGCCGTGCCGGTCTGGATCAAGGCAACGCTGGCGCTGACCTTCCCGGTGGTCGGCTTCGCCTCGGACCAGAGCCTGGGCTATTTCACCCAGGTGCGCGCCGGGATCGCCGGGGCGCGCGAGACCTTCGCCATCGCCTGGATCCAGTATTTCCTGATCATCATCATGGCCTCGGCCACCGCCTCGGTGATCGGCGCCGACGAGATCGTCGGGCGCGCCAACACCATCATCGCCCAGAACGACAGCGCGAGCTTCCTGCTGGTCACCTATCTCTATGTCTCGGCCTGGTTCCTGATGACCGGCCTGGCGGTCTCAAACCTCTCGCTTTGGTTGTTTCGCTCCGGCGGGAGCCGGGCCCGCGCGATAAGATGACAATCGCGTGTTGCATTTTGTCTGATCTGGTTTACGCTACGTCCACATCTGATTTGTTGGGGGAATTATGACCATTGACTCGTGGCGTCGCCCCGCTGCCCGGCGACGCTCAACTCCCGGATGTTCACGCTTTGATTGATCAGGCCCTCGGCTTGGTTGCCACGCGCCTGAATGCCCACCTGGCCGCGCGCTACGGCGTGCAGGACGCGCTGGTGGCGCTGTCGCCCCTCACTGACGCCGAGGGCAAGCCGGCCCCGGATGCCCGCAACCGGCTGGTGATCTTCCTGACCAACATCGCCCATGACGCGACGCCGCGCGGCCCGAAACCGCGCGCCGGCGGGCAGGTGGTGCAGGCACAGCCGATCCATCTCGACGTCTATTTCATGCTCGCCTCGGCCTATGACGCGGAGACCTACGAGGAAGGTCTCAAGCTGATGTCGGCGGCGCTGATGTATTTCCAGGCGCATCCGGTGATGACGCCGCAGAGCACGCCCGAGATGCCCGCCGGTCTGCACCAGCTCAGCCTCGAGATCAGCAATCTCAGGGTCGAGGAACTGGGCCAGATCTGGGGCAACCTGGGCGGGCGCTACGTGCCGTCGGTGATGTTCAAGATGCGCTCGGTGATGATCGATGCGGGCGCCGTGACAACCGTGGTGCCGCTGGCCACGCGGCCCGGCACCAGCGCGCGGCCGGTGGCGGAGCGGGCCTGATGGGATACGCGCCGATCCTGCGGCTGACCCTGGCCCATGACTATTACGACGATGCCCTGCCGCCGATCGCGGCGGCGCCGACCGAACCGGCCGGCTTCGCCCGCGCCGGGCTGCTGCTGCGCCAGAGCGGCGGCGTGGTCACGGTGATCGCCGAGGAGGGCGCGGCGCGGCCCGAGGCGCTGCAACTGACGCTGCTGGCCGCCAGCCCCGATCTTTTCGCGGTCACCGAGGGCGCCGACTGGCGCGCGGTACCGCATGTCACGCTGGGCGCGCAGGCCGAGGATTACCGCTTCGCGGCGCTGCTGCCGACCGGGTTTGCCGGGCTCGCGCCGCCGCCCGGCGAGCCGCAGGACCGGGCGCGGCTGCTGGCGCGGCTGACCATTGCCCTGCCCGCCGAGGGCGCCCGCGACGTGAGCCTCGCCTTCGACGCGGTGGCGGCGCTCTGGGCCTACCACCTGACCGGCGCGCGCAGCGACGGCGATCTGCAGATCGTCGATGCGTTGGGCGCCGTCGCGTTCGACGATCTCGGACTGCATCCGCTTCCGGGCGGCACCCGTGCCAAGGTGCTGCGCTCGGCGGCCCCGGTACCGGCCCGCGCCCGCCCGTCCCAGCGCTTCGCCCTGCAGCGGCCCAGCCCGTTCGGACCCGAGACCCTGATACCAGTTCTTCCCGCAGCGGGGATCCAGTTCAAGCCCGTGACCGAGCCCGGCGCCGCTGCGCGCCTGCAATCCGACATCTACGTCACCCTGTGGTAAAGGAGCCCCGCCCATGGTCATGAAGACCCCCGGCGTCTACATCGTCGAGAAGAACGCATTTCCCAACTCGGTCGTGCAGGTCGCGACCGCGGTGCCGGCCTTCATCGGCTACACGCAGACCGCCATGAACGGCAACGTCTCGCTGCACGAGACGCCCTGGCCGATCACCTCGCTGGCCGATTACCACACCTATTTCGGTGGCGCGCCCGAGCCCTATTTCACGCTGGTGGATTTCGCCGAGCGCTCCGGCCCGCAGCCCTATGCCGAGGATGCCGACACCGCCAAGCCGGCCGAGCTGCCGCAGGCGGTGTTCACCGCCAACGGCCCGCGCGGGCCCGAGAAGTTCGAGCTGAGGCAGATCAACCCGGCCTATGCGCTCTACGGCGCGATGCGGCTCTTCTTCGCCAATGGCGGCGGCAAGTGCTACGTCACCTCGATCGGCTCCTATGACGACGAGATCGACGGCGAGAAGATGACCGACGCCATCATCCGGCTTCAGAAGGAGCCCGAGCCGACCATGGTGGTGATCCCCGAGACCACCCGCCTGACCCGGCAGGCCGCGGCCGCCGTCCAATCCGCGATGCTGGCCCATTGCGGCGACGTGATGCGCAACCGCTTCGCCATTCTCGATATCCACGGCGGCTATCTCGACGAGCGCAGCCCGCGCGGCGATCCCATCGCGCGCTTCCGCTACGACGTGGGCACCAAGCAGCTCGACTATGCCGCCGCCTATTACCCCTGGCTCGACACCTCGGTCTACCAGCCGCGCGATTTCACCTACGAGAACATCGTGCTGGAAAGCCGCAACAAGTTCATCTCGCTGCTCAAGCGCAGCGTGAAGTCCGACCCGAAGATCGTGCCCGAGATCAAGAAGGTCGGCACCGCCGTGCTGTCGGGCGACTTCACCATCTCGGTGCAGTCGGGCGGGGAGACGGTGCTGAAGCCGGGCGACATCTCGGCGGCCGACGATTCCACCGAGGCCGCCAAGCTCAGCTACGCGGTGATCGCCAAGGAGGGCCAGGTGCCCGGCGCGTTGATCCGCAAGGGCTCGAGCGATCCGGTCGAGGGCTTCACCCAGAAGGAGATCGAGGACGGCGCGATCAGCTTCAAGCACGATCCCGCGAAGGGCGACCAGGGCCAGTTCGACGTCATCGTGACCGACGAGGAAGGGGTGCAGACCAGCGCCCGCACCATCGCCATCGTCACCGGCAACGCGGTGCTGGCGCTGCCCGACGTCATCAAGGGCACCAAGGCCAGCGTCGATGTCTCCGAGACCGGCGCGGACGCGGGCAGCGTCCTGCTGGTGGGCGCCGACCCGGTGGACGAGATCGCGGTGGCCAAGGCCGACGCGGACGTGATCGCCGCCCAGAAGGCGGTCGACGACAAGGGCGACAAGGCCACCGATGCCGACCGCAAGAAGGTCGAGGACGCCGCCCGCGCCGCCGTCGCCAAGGTCAAGGGCAAGACCCTGACCCTGCCCGGCGCCGGGGTCTGGCAGGTCGAGGGCAATGCCGTCACCTTCGCCCCCGACCCGGCGTTCCGCGGCGCAGAGGTCGCGGTCAAGTACACGATCGCGGTCAAGGGCGCGGTATCGGCACCCAAGGACGTGAAGATCCTGCTCGACGGCATCGCCGACAAGGCACCGGCCGCCGATCCGGCCACCGCCACCATCGACAAGACGATGCGCGCGGTGGTGCCGCTCTACAACGACGTGATGAACGCGATCACGCGCTACATGAACGCCATGTCGCCCGGCGCCGCCATGGCCGGCATCTACACCATGGTCGACAACTCGCGCGGGGTCTGGAAGGCGCCGGCGAATGTCTCGGTCAGCGCGGTCACCGGCCCGATGGTCAACATCAACCACCAGCAGCAGGAGGACCTGAACGTCTCGACCACCGGCAAGTCGATCAACGCCATCCGCCCCTTCGTGGGCGAGGGCACGCTGGTCTGGGGCGCGCGCACGCTGGACGGCAACAGCCTCGACTGGCGCTACATCAACGTGCGGCGCACGATGATCATGATCGAGGAATCGATCCGCCTGGCCGCCAAGGCCTATGTGTTCGAGCCGAACACCGCCAACACCTGGGTCACCATCCGCTCGATGATCGAGAATTTCCTGACCTCGGTCTGGAAGGCCGGCGGGCTGGCCGGCTCGGTGCCGACCGACGCGTTCAGCGTCCATTGCGGGCTGGGCGAGACGATGACCGCCAACGACATCCTCGAGGGCAAGCTGCTGATCACCGTTCTGGTGGCGGTCACGCGGCCGGCGGAATTCATCGAGGTCACCTTCATGCAGCAGATGCAGAAATCATAACGCCTTAACCGGAAAGGATTTTCCCCATGGCAGACGATGGCTCCGCCCAGACCCAGGCGGTCTGGCCCCTCCCCAAGTTCTATTTCCAGGTGAAATGGGACGACAGCGAGATGGCGTTCCAGGAGGTCTCGGGCCTCGATATCGAGACCGAGGTTCTCGAATACCGCGCCGGCAACAGCAAGGTCTTCTCCAAGGTCAAGATGCCCGGCATGGTCAAGTCCGGCAACATCACCATGAAGAAGGGTGTGTTCGTCAAGGACAACGCGATCTGGGACTGGTTCGCCGAGATCAAGATGAACACCATCAAGCGCAAGGCGCTGACGATCTCGCTGCTCGATGAGGGCGGCGCCCCGACCATGGTCTGGAAGGTGCAGAACGCCTTTCCGTCCAAGATCACCGGCACCGAGCTGAAGGCCGAGGGCAACGAGGTCGCGGTCGAGAGCATCGAGATCGCCCATGAGGGCTTCGTGATCGAGAACGCCTGAGACCGATGGACGTGACCGATCCCCCTGTCGGGTTCCACTTCACCGTCGCCTTCATCGGGACGGTCCCGCCGGTGCCCGACATGGGGTTCCAGGAGGTCAGCGGGCTGGACGGCGGGATCGATCTGGAGTCGGTGGTCGAGGGCGGCGAGAACCGCTTCGTCCACCAGCTGCCGAAGCCGGCCAGGCGCCCGAACCTCAAGCTCAAGCGCGGCCTGACCTCGGCCGCCAGCGGGCTGGTGCAATGGTGCAAGTCGACGCTCGAGGGCGATTTCAGCGAGCCGATCACGCCCAAGGACATGCTGATCTCGCTTCTCGGCGCCTCGGGCACGCCACTGGCCAGCTGGTCGGTGGGCCGCGCCTATCCGGTGAAATGGTCGGTGGGAGGATTCGACGCGATGAAGAACGCGCTGGCCATCGAGACCGTCGAGCTGGCCTACGCGACACTGCAAAGGAAACTCTGATGACCATCGAGATCGGCAGCCTGGTGGTGCGCGGCACCTTCGGGCGCCCGCAGGACGCGCGGGCAGGCAGCGCCGAGGCGAGCGAGGAGCGCCTGCGCCAGTGGCGGCGCGAGATCCTCGACGAGGTGCGCGAGATGATGGCCGAGGCCGAGCGCCTGGCGCGGGAGAGATAGGCCATGGCCAAGCTCAAGATCATCCGCTGCAAGATCCAGAACGACCAGATCCGGGAGCAGAGCGGCGCCGCCAACACTTTCGAGGCGACGATCAACCCCGAGAACTACTCGCACAAGTTCGGCCTCAGCTATTCCGGCACCACCGCCACCGGTGGCGACCGGGCGGTGGGCAAGTCCAGCCCGGTGGCGAAGTTCGCCAATGCTGAGCCGGAAAAGCTGGACTTCACCATCCATCTCGACGGCACCGGGGTGCTGCCCGAGACCGGCAAGTCGACGGTGGCCGACCAGATCACCAAGCTGCGCGAGATCGCCTATGACTATGACGGCGACACCCACGAGCCGAACCCGGTCAAGATCGTCTGGGGGGCGGGGCTCGAGGCCTTCTATGGCCGGCTGACCAGCCTTTCGGTGGACTACACGCTCTTTCATCCCGACGGTACCGCGCTCAGGGCCAAGACCGCGCTGTCCTTCGTCGAGGCCAAGACCGAGACCCAGGAGGCGCTGGAGGCCAAGCGCCAGTCCCCCGACCTGACCCACGTGGTGCAGGTGCGCGCCGGCGACACGCTGCCGCTGCTGTGCCAGCGGGTCTATAGCGACGTGTCGAAATACCTGCAGATCGCCCGGCTCAACGATCTCGACCAGTTCCGCGCGCTGGTGCCGGGCACGCTGCTGCGCTTTCCGCCGATGAGGTGACCGGATGGCCGACAGCCCGCTGCTGAAATCCGAAGGCCCGGTCGGGGTGACCGTCAGGACGAACGGTGCCGTGATCGCCGACAGCGTCGCGGTGCTCTCGGTGCGCGTCCGCAACGAGATCGGCCGCATCCCCGAGGCGCTGGTGGTGATCGAGGCGGGATCGATCGCCGAGAGCGACTTTCCCGAGGCCGATGGCGATACCTTCAAGGTGGGCTCAGAGATCTCGGTCGCCGCCTTCTACGGCTCCGGCGACGAGACCGAGCTCTTCAAGGGGCTGATCGTCGCCGCGCGGATGCGAATCCGCGGCGGGCGCGGCCCGCGGCTCGAGCTGACCTGCCGCGACAAGGCGGCGAAGATGACCGTGGCCCGCAAGTCCGCGCTCTACGAGGCGAAGAAGGACAGCGACGTGGTGACGGCGCTGATCTCGGAGGCCGGGCTGACCGCCGATGTGGCTGCGACCGCCGGGGAGGCGCGCGACCAGGTGCGCCATGACTGCACCGACTGGGACTTCCTGCGCGCGCTGGCCGACCGCAACGGCCAGATCCTGACCGTTTGGGACGGCAAGATCACATGCAAGCCGCCCGACACCTCGACGGCGGCGGTGCTGACCCTGACGCTGGGCATCGACATCATCGAGTTCGACGCGCAGATCGACACCCAGGGGCTGATCGGCACCGCCTCGGGCAAGTCCTGGGACGACAGCGCGGTGACCGGGATCGAGGCCAGCGGCGGCGCCCTGCCCGCGACGACCTGGGGCGACCTGACCAGCGCGACCCTCGCGGGGGTTCTCGGCGACCGCGCGCATCTCTTCACCGCGCCGCTCAGGATCGAGGCGGCCGAGATCAAGGCGATGGCGGATGCGCGGCTGATGAAATCCGCGATGTCGGCGGTGCAGGGCACCTGTGCCTTCCAGGGCAGCGGGCTGGCGAAACCGGGCGCGATGCTGGAGCTGACGGGCGTCGGCGACCGGTTCGGCGGCAGCGCCTTCGTCTCGGGCGTGCTGCACCGGATCGGCGAGGGCAGCTGGATCACCGAGGCGACGCTGGGCCTGCCCGATGGCTGGCTCTCGGACAGTGCAGGGCTGGCCGGCGCCGGCGCGGCCGGGATCACCGCGCCGATCCACGGGGTGCAGGTCGCCACCGTGGTCAAGATCGACGCGGACCCCGACAGCCGGGCCCGGATCCAGGTCGAACTGCCGATGATCGGCGAGACGCCGGCCAAGGTCTGGGCGCGCTATGCCCAGCCCTATGCCACCAAGTCCGCGGGCATCCAGTTCATGCCCGAGATCGGCGACGAGGTGCTGGTGGCGTTCCTCAACGCCGATCCGAACGGGCCGGTGGTGATCGGATCGGTGCACAACGGCACCAATGCCCAGGCCAACGCCCCCGACGAGACCAACACGCTGAAGACCATCCTGACCAACGCCAAGCTGAAGATCCAATTCGACGACGACAAGAAGATCATCACCGTCGAGACCCCGGGCGGCCATGCGCTGGTGATGGATGATGACGCCAAAGCGATCACGATGACCGATTCCACCGGCAACAAGATCGAGATGTCCGAAAGCGGCATCGCGATCACCAGCCCCAAGGACATCTCGATCACCGCCACCGGCAATGTCGACGTGACGGCGACCGGCGACGCCTCGGTCGGCGGCGCGAACGTGACCGCCGAGGCCGACATGCAGCTGACCGCCAAGGGCGGCGCCGGCGCCGAGTTCTCGGCCGGCGGGCAGACCGTGGTCAAGGGCGCGATGGTGATGATCAATTGACAAGGAGAGCGCCATGCCCCCCGCCGCGCGCGTGACCGACATGCATGTCTGCCCGATGGTGACCGGCATCGTGCCCCATGTCGGCGGGCCGATCATCGGGCCGGGCGCCGCGACGGTGCTGATCGGGTCGCTGCCGGCGGCGCTGCTGGGCGACAGCTGCACCTGCGTCGGGCCGCCCGACACCATCGCCAAGGGATCGGCCACGGTGATGATCACCGGCAAGCCCGCCGCGCGGATCGGCGACAGCTGCGCCCATGGCGGCACCGTGGTGCTGGGCCTGCCCACCGTGATCATCGGGGGCTAGGGGCATGGCGATGCACAAGGACGACCCGTCCTTCCTGGGCCGCGGCTGGCCCTTCCCGCCGGCCTTCGATCCGCATACCGGACAGGTGATGATGGTCCAGTCCGAAGAGGACATCGTCGAGAGCCTGCGCATCCTGATGCAGACGCGGCCGGGCGAACGAGTGATGCAGCCCGCCTATGGCTGCCGGCTGCACGACCTGGTGTTCGAGCCGATGTCCGGCGAGACCCGCGCCGCCATCTCGGTCGCCATCGAGCGGGCGATCCTCCATTTCGAGCCGCGCATCACCCTCACCGGGATCACCGTTCAGGACGATGACTGGATCGAGGGTCGGCTGACAATCCGCCTCGACTACCGGATCCGGGCGACCAACACCCGCAACAACATCGTCTTTCCCTTCTACACCACCGAAGGCACGCTGGTCTCGGAGCGGCCGGTGCCGGCGGGATGAGGGCCGGCGCGCGCCTCCTTGCGCCCGGTCCCGCGCTGCTCGCGGCGGCGCTGGTCGTCGCGGGGCTGGCGCTGTCCGGCTGCGGCGGCAAGACCGACGAGGCCGAGGTCGCCATGGGCCCCATCGAGGCGTGCGTCCCCAGCCGCAAGGACGGCCAGCGCCTGCTCGGCGCCTATCTGCGCCGGGTCGAGGCGGCGCAGGGCTACGAGATGTTCTCGGTGACCGGCAAGGCGCGCAGCTCCGGCCTGCCCCGCAACCTCGCGTTCGACGACCGCAAGATCCGGCGCCTGCGCGGCGACGGCCCGCTGACCGG
>JAGRMU010000352.1:565-1065 GCA_020441165.1 Sedimentitalea sp. | reverse complement strand
CACCAGAAATGGGGCATCCACTCGACCTATACCGACAACCTGCTGATGCTGACGCTGAACCGCGGCGGGCCGGTGGTCTGGATGAGCGAGGTGGACGCCAAGACCGCGGGGATCGTCGATAACGACTGGGTCGAGGTCTACAACTCGAACGGGGCGCTGACCGCGCGCGCGGTGGTCTCGCAGCGGATGAAGACCGGCACGATGTTCATGTATCACGCCCAGGAGAAGATCGTGAACACGCCCGGCTCCGAGAAGACCGGCAATCGCGGGGGCATCCACAACTCGGTGACCCGCGCGACCCTGAAACCCACGCACATGATCGGCGGGTATGCCCAGCTGTCCTACGGCTTCAACTACTACGGAACCGTGGGCAGCAACCGGGACGAGTTTGTCGTCGTGCGCAAGATGAACAAGGTGGACTGGCTCGATACGCCGGCCAAGAGTGTGGAGGCAGCGGAATGAGAATTCGTGCACAAATCGGCATGGTGCTGAACCTGGAC
>JAGRMU010000352.1:0-475 GCA_020441165.1 Sedimentitalea sp. | reverse complement strand
AGACCAAGCCCGGCACCGGCTATCCCACCGACTGGGAGAACCAGAAGCGCTGGAACGGCGGCTGGGTGCGCAAGGGCGGCAAGCTGCAGCCCAAGCAGGGCGCCAAGTGGCGGATCCTGGCCAACATCTTCGGCAACCCGGACCTGCCCGAGATCGACGACTATTACGAGCCGTTCGATTTCGACTATGACCACCTGAAGTCGGCGCCCGAGATGACCGCCTTTCCGACCGCGCGCCCGCGCTCGAAGATCAGTGGCGAGCGGATGGAGAAGATCGAGAAGGGACCCAACTGGGAGGAAATCCTGGGCGGCGAATTCTCGAAGCGCTCGAAGGACTACAATTTCGAGGGCATCCAGAAGGACATCTACGGGCAGTACGAGAATACCTTCATGATGTACCTGCCGCGCCTGTGCGAGCATTGCATCAACCCGACCTGCGCGGCCTCGTGCCCGTCGGGCGCGATCTACAAGCGCGA
>JAGRMU010000351.1 GCA_020441165.1 Sedimentitalea sp. | reverse complement strand
ATGTCGTTGGGGTCCTTGGCATCGGAGAGCAGGCCCGAGACCACCTGCGCGCGCACCCGCTCGATGGCGTCGGGATCGAACCGGGGCGCATGGAGGGTGTCGCGCAAGAGCGCCGCCGCCTGGTCGCGGTTCTCGGTCAGGAACCGGGCCGAGATCGCCACCGAATCGTCGTCCGCGTCGAAATCGAAGGACGCGGCCAGCGATTCCAGGGCGCGGGCATAGGCGCGGGAGTCGAGATCGGCGGCGCCCTCTTCCAGCAGCGCGGTCATCAGGTAGACCGAGCCGCGCTTGCCCGGGGCATCCAGCGAGGTGCCGCCGCGAAAGCGCAGTTCCAGCGCGGTGAAGGGGATCGAATGATCCTCGACCAGCCAGGCGGTGATCCCGGCGGGCGAGGTGACTTCCTTGATCTCGACCTCGGCCAGCGCGGGCAGGGCGAGGAACGCGGCTAAGGCCGCGAGGATCAGCGCCTTCATTGCGTCACCTCGTCGTCGCGCATCAGCCAGCCGGTGACCGAGGCCTCGGGGCGCAGCACCTCGCGGGCCGCTGCGACGATCTCCGCGCCGGTCACCGCCTGCAGGATGTCGGGCCAGGCCTCGACATCGGCGATGGTCAGCCCGCTGGCCAGCGCGCGGCCATAGCGGTTGGCGATGCCGTCCACGTTGTCGCGCTCGTAGATCTGCGCGGCGCGCAGCTGCATCTTGATCCGCTCCAGCTGCTCGGGATCGACGCCGGTCTCGATGAAAGCCGCCAGCGCCGCGTCCATCGCCGCCTCGGCCTCGGCCAGCGAGACGCCGTCGGCGGGCACCACGAACAGCTCGAAGGTGGTGTCGTCCAGCGACATGCCGCCGTAGAAGGCCCCGGTATAGACCGCCGTCTTGGTGTCGAACTGCAGCTTCTCGGTCAGGAACGAGGTGGTGCCGCCGCCGAGGATCTCGGCCAGCAGGGTCAGGGCGGCGGCCTTTTCCTGATCGCCGCTGTCGCGCTCGGGCGCGAGATAGGAGCGCATCACGTAGGGCTGCGCCACCCGCGCATCCTTGTAGGTCAGGCGCCGCGCCGCGGTCTGGGGCGGCTCCTGGCTGCGGAACCGCTCGGGCAGCGCCGGGTTGGCGGGGATCGCGCCGTAATAGGTCTGGGCGAGGCGCTTCACCTCGTCGGGGTCGACATCGCCCGAGACCACCAGGGTGGCGTTGTTGGGCGAATAGTAGAGATCGTAGAAGGACAGCGCGTCGGCCAGGTCCAGCGTCTCCATCTCGTGTTTCCAGCCGATCACCGGCACGCCGTAGCGGTGGTTGAGATATTGCGCCGCGCTCATCTGCTCGGAGAAGAGGGCGCGCGGATTGTTCTCGGTGCGCTGGTTGCGCTCCTCGAGGATCACGTCGCGCTCGGTGACGATCTCGGCTTCGGTCAGCCGGATGTTCTTCATCCGGTCGGCCTCCATCTTCATCATCAGCTCCAGCCGGTCGGCGGCGACGCGCTGGAAATAGGCGGTGTAGTCATAGCTGGTGAAGGCGTTGTCGCGCCCGCCATTGGCGGCGACGGTGGCCGAGAACTCGCCCGCCTCCATCGTGTCGGTGGCCTTGAACAGCAGGTGCTCGAGGAAATGCGCGACCCCGGAGGAGCCGACGGGCTCATCTGCCGAGCCGGCGCGATACCAGATCATGTGCTGCAAGACCGGTGCGCGGTGATCCTCGACCACCACCACCTGCATGCCGTTGTCCAGCGTGAAGCTGGTCACTGCTTCCTCGGCCTGCGCCGCCAGCGCCGGCGCGGCCGCCAGCAGCGCCGCCGCGATCATCGCACCCGTTCTTGTCATCCGTCACGTCCCCTTCAGGTTGCGAGCAACCTACGCAGGTCTGCTTGCGGATCAAGCGCCGATGCCGCGAAGTTGATCGGGGACCACCCCGGGAGCGGTCAGTCGAATTGCGGCGGCGCGGTCGGGGTCTGCGCCCCGGCCCTGCGGAAGGCCTCGTTCTGCCGGAACGGGTCGAGCTTCTCGCGCCGATAGGCCTGCTCGTAGCGGTCCACCGGGAACAGCTTGATCCGGCCAGAGCGCGCCATGCGCTTGCGGAACTCGGCGTCGGATTCGGCCAGCGCAGTGCGGATGTTGGCCGGCACGCCATAGCGGCTGGCCTGCGCCACCAGCGCGCTGTCCGCCGCCGGCACCGGCCCGGTCGGATCGAGCGCCGCCGGATTGCCGCCCAGGGCCGCCACCGCGTCGCCCTTGGGATTCAGATCCACGAGGTTGGCGCTGCCCGGCGTGGGCGCGGGAAGCGAGTCGTAGCTGGGCGGCGGGGTCAGCGGCTTGACCGGCATCACCTTGAACTCGTCCGGCCCGGGCCCCGAGGACTGCACGGTGCGCAGGCCCTTGTCGGAACATCCGGCCAGCGCCATCGCGGTCGTCAGAATGATTGCGCTCAGCGGCATCCGCATTGGCACGCTCCTGTCTCGTTTGCGCGGTTCTATCGCATCCGGGCGGTCAGGTCACGGGGCGTTTTGCCTCCGGTGCCGCGCCTCGAACACGATCAGCCCCAGGGCGCCGACGAAAATGAACACGTCGGCAAGGTTGAACACGAAGGGATTGTTCAGCCCGCAGCAGGACATGTTGAGGAAATCCAGCACATATCCGTAATAGAGCCGGTCAAGCACGTTGCCGAGGGCGCCGCCGATCAGCAGCCCGGCGCTGATCTGCATGGGCCAGCCGGGGCGCAGCCGCCACAGCCAGGTCAGGACCGCGCCGCAGACCACCAGCGAGAAGGCGATCAGCACCCAGCGCATCCAGGTCGTCTCGCCGCTCAGCAAGCCGAAATTGATGCCGCGGTTCTCGCCGTAGCGGTAGTTCAGATAGGGCGGGTAGATGTCTATGGCGCGGCGCCGGGCCAGCTCCATGACATGCACGACCCAGTATTTCGCGATCTGGTCGATCAGCAGGGCCACGATCCCGACCCAGGCGATGATCCGCATCTCGAGCCCCCTCGCCTCAGTGCCGGAAATGGCGCATGCCGGTGAAGACCATCGCCAGCCCCGCCGCATCCGCCGCCGCGATCACCTCGTCGTCGCGCATCGACCCGCCCGGCTGGATCAGCGCCGTGGCCCCGGCCTCGGCGGCGGTGACCAGCCCGTCGGCGAAGGGAAAGAACGCGTCCGAGGCCACCACCGAGTCCTGGGTCAGCGGCGCGGCAAGCCCCACCGCCTCGGCCATGTCGCGCGCCTTCCGAGCGGCGATGCGGGTGCTGTCGCCGCGGCTCATCTGCCCGGC
>JAGRMU010000350.1 GCA_020441165.1 Sedimentitalea sp. | reverse complement strand
GAAACTGTATAGAATTGAGGATGTTGGGTCGAAATTAAGGTTTGCGCCGCCATCTTGAGCCCCGGAGTAGACACGGGGTGAGACATGCACGGGCTGATCAACAGGGCGATTCAGTCGTTCTTCTGCAATACCTATGGGCAGGAGCGCTGGCAGCGGGTCACCGAGGCCGCCGGGCTGGGGTTCTCGGATTTCGAGGCGATGCTGGTCTACGAGGAGGAGCAGTCGCTGCGCGTGCTCGACGCGATCTGCGCCGAACTGGGCCGGTCGCGGACCGACGTTCTGGAGGATCTGGGCACCTACCTGGTCTCGCACCCGCAGGTCGAATCGCTGCGCCGCCTGCTGCGCTTCGGCGGCGTCACCTATGTCGAATTCCTGCATTCGCTGGACGATCTGCCCGACCGCGCCCGGCTGGCGGTCTCGGATCTGCACCTGCCGCCGCTGGAGCTGCGCGAGCACACGGCGGGGCATTTCAGCCTGACCTGCAAGCCGGGTCTGCCGGGCTTCGGCAGCGTGCTGGTCGGGGTGCTGCGGGCGATGGCCGACGATTACGGCGCGCTGGCGATCCTCGATCACCAGGGCGCGCGCGAGGGCTGCGAGGTGATCTCGATCACCCTGGTCGAAAGCGCCTTTGCCGCCGGCCGCAGCTTCGATCTGGGGGCGCGGGCGGGATGATGGAAATGCGCGATCTTGCCGCCATGCTGCGTCAGCTCTGCCCGATGTTCGTGGCGCTGGACGCGACCGGCCATATCACCGAGGTCGGGCCGACCCTGCAGAAGCTGCGCCCCGACCAGCCGATGCCGGGCACGCGGTTCCTGGAGCTGTTCGAGCTGACCCGCCCGCGGGCGATCACCACCATGGCGGGGCTGCTCGCGGCCTCGGGCGCCAAGCTGCACCTGCAGTTCCGCGACATGCCGCAGACCGGGCTGAAGGGGCTGATCGTGCCGATGCCGGACGGCAGCGGGGCCATCGTCAACCTGTCCTTCGGGATCTCGGTGCTGGACGCGGTGCGCGATTATGCGCTGACCAGCGCGGATTTCTCGGCCACCGACCTGACCATCGAGCTGCTCTACCTGGTCGAGGCGAAATCGGCGGCGATGGAGGCCTCGCGCAAGCTGAACCTGCGCCTGCAGGGCGCCAAGATCGCCGCCGAGGAGCAGGCCTTCACCGACACGCTGACCGGGCTCAAGAACCGCCGCGCCATGGACCATATCCTTGAGCGGCTGATCGAGACCGGCGCGCCCTTCGCGATGATGCATCTCGATCTGGACTACTTCAAGTCGATCAACGACACGCTGGGCCATGCGGCGGGCGATCACGTGCTGCAACAGGCGGCGCGGATCATGGTCGAGGAAACCCGCGACGAGGACACGGTGGCGCGGGTCGGCGGCGACGAGTTCGTGCTGCTCTTCCACAAGCTCAAGGACAAGAAGCGTCTCGACCGGATCGCCAAACGGCTGATCGCGCGGCTGGAGGAGCCGATCCCGTTCGAGGGCCAGACCTGCCGGATCTCGGCCAGCATCGGCACCTCGCTGTCGCCGGCCGCGTCGCTGGCCGACGCGGTGGCGCTGCTGCACGAGGCGGACGTGGCGCTCTATGCCGCCAAGCGCGCCGGCCGGGCCTGTCACCGCTTCTACGCGCCGGGCATGGCGGGCGAGGAGGGCACGGCACCGGCGTCCCCGGTTCCCGGCGCGCGGGGCGCGCCGCGGCCCGAAACCGGTGCCCGGCTGTCCTGAGTGCGTGGGAGGGTGTTCTGCGTCTTCTCGGCGCGCGATTTGCCTCCTCGCGGGCCTGCTCGGAACTCCGCCGGGATCGGCGCCCGGCGGGCGAGAAGCTTGACAAAAGCGGTGCTTTTTGTTCCGCTGTTGTTCTGTCGACTGTATGGATTCCAGCAGAAATCCGGCCCTGCGGGCCCCCGCGACGGTCGGATTTCGCGATTTCGGTGAGGTTTGAAACATGTTTTCGAGAAAATTCTGCGCGTCGCTCGTGGCGACATCCCTGATCGTCGTTCCGGTCCAGAGGGCCCAGGCGAACGACGCGGCCTCGTTCCTGGGAGGCGCCCTGCTGGGCGGCATCATCGTCAACGAGGTGAACAAGAACAACCAGCGCAAGCGCGCGGCGGCCAGCACCCCGACCCGCAAGACCTACAGCTCGGGCGTGTCCTCGGCACAGCGCGAACAGAACCGCCAGGTGCAGACGGCGCTGAACTATTTCGGCTACAATGTCGGCACGGTGGACGGCTCGATCGGCAGCCGCAGCCGGGCCGGGATCTCGCGCTACCAGGCCGACATGGGCTATCCGCCCGATGGCAATCTCGACGATTACGAGCGTGATTTCCTGCTCAGCAGCCATCAGCGCGCGCTGGCCAGCGCCAACGTGCCGCCCTACAACCAGATCCTGGCGACCCAGGGGCAGACGGCGCTGCTCAGGACCTATCGCAACGAGCAGCTCGGCATCGCGACGCCCACCCCCGGCCTCCAGAGCACGACGGTCACCATGCCGGCCCCCGCGCCGGCGCCGCTGCCGGCCCCGGTCGCGTCCCCGACCGAGACGGTGATGGCCCGCGCCAGCACCGCGACCCTGCCCGATTTCAGCTTCGGCCAGAGCGCGCCCACGGCCGCCGAGCACTGCAACGAGATCAACGTGCTGACCGCCGCCAATGGCGGGATCACCGCCAGCGGCCGGGTCAGCGATCCCGAGTTCGCGCTGAGCGAGCAGTTCTGCCTGGCCCGCAGCACCGCGCTGGCCGAGAGCGACGCCATCGTCGCCACCATCCCGAACCTGACCGACGATCAGATCGCGGCGCAATGTGCCGGTCTGACCGAGGTGATCGGGCCGGAACTGGACGCGCTGGCGGACACCCGCCCGTCGAAGGTGATCGCCGACACCGGCGGGCTGCTGCAGGCCTCGGGCAAGCCGATGCCGCAGCTGGTCGCCGGCGGCAAGGTCTGCCTCGGGGTCGGCTACCGGTCCGACGACGGCGAGATGGCGCTGGCCTCGGCGCTGCTGCTCGCCGGGGCCGGCGAGCTTGGCTATGGCGAGGTGGTCAGCCACCACCTGCGCGAGAGCATCGGCATCGACCAGGTCAGCCCGGAGCAGGCGGAGGCCTGGATGGCGCTGGCCCTCAATGCCATCGAGAACGGCAGCGGCCCGGTCCTCGGCCAGGCGCCCGACCGGGTGGCGGTGCTTGCCGAGGCGATGAACGGCGGCTCGGCGCCCAGCGGCGCGGCGGCGCTGCCGGTCTTCCCGACCGCGGCCACGGAATAGGGGTTCACGTCCCGGGCGCCGGTCGGTTCGTGCGCGAGCCGGCCGGCGTTCGCATGTCTGCCATGGGTCATGCCCTGGCCAGCAGGGCCCGGATCTCGTCCAGTTCCGGCATCGACGGGGCGGTGCCCGGCCGGGTGACCGACAGTGCCGCCGCCGCGCAACCGAAACGCGTGGCCGCAAGCGGCGCCTCGCCCCGGGCGAGCGCCGCCGCGAAGGCGCCGTTGAACGCGTCCCCCGCACCCGTGGTCTCGACCACCGGGCCGGCCTCGAAGGCCGGCACATGCACCGGCGCCGCGCCGTCATGGAAAAGCGCGCCCTTGTCGCCGAGCGTGACGATGACGGTGCCCACTCCGCGCGCGATCAGGGCCTCGGCGGCGCGCGCGGCGTCGTCCACCGTGGTGACCGCGCGCCCGGTCAGCGCCGCGGCCTCGCTCTCGTTGGGGGTGAGGTAGTCGCAGAGCGCCAGCATCCCCTCGGGCAGCTCCGCGGCCGGGGCGGGGTTGAGCAGGGTGGCGACACCCGCCGCGCGGGCGATCTGCAACCCGCGCAGCGCCGCGGCCATCGGCTGCTCGAGCTGGGTCACGAACAGCGCGGCCGCGGCGATCAGCTCGGCGCGCGCCTCCAGGTCGGCCGCCGAGATGGTGTTCGCGACGCCGGGGCAGATGATGATCGCGTTGTCGCCACTGGCCGCGTCGATGAAGATCGCTGCGGCGCCGGTGGCGTGCTCGGCATGCTGGCTGATCTCGGGTGTGATGCCGGCCTCGGACCAGAGCCGCAGCGCCATGTCGGCGAAGGGATCGCGGCCGAGGCGGGTGATGAGATGCACATCCGCCCCGGCGCGGGCCGCCGCCACCGCCTGGTTCGAGCCCTTGCCGCCTGGCCCGAGGGCGAAGCCGCGCCCGAGCAGGGTCTCGCCCATGCGCGGCATCCGGTCGGCGCGAAAGCTGGCATCGGCGACGAAGACGCCAAGGATCACGATCGGTCGGGTCATTCCGGAGGCCTCCATGTTTCGCCTGCCGTGCGGCCCGGCATCGCCCTGCGGGGTGCCGGCCCGGATGCATCAAGCGTCGTGGCAAACCCCGGCGGGATCAAGCGGATCTTCTTGCAGCGGTCAGGCCGAGCGCAGGTTTCCGTGCTGTTCGAGATACCACCGATAGGTGTCCGCGAGCCCGTCGCGGAGCGGGATCGCGGCCTGCCAGCCGAGACGGGTGAGCCGCGAGACATCCATCAGCTTGCGCGGCGTGCCGTCGGGCTTGGATGTGTCGAAGCGCAAGGCGCCCTTGAAGCCCACCACCTCGGCGATCATCGCCGCGACCTCGCCGATGGCGATGTCCTCGCCGGTGCCGACATTGAGATGCGAGAGCATGGGCTTGGTCTCGCGCGCGTAGGCGGCGCGGTCGAGGCCCATCACGAAGAGCGAGGCGGCGGCCATGTCGTCGACGTGCAGGAATTCGCGGCGCGGCTTGCCCGAGCCCCAGACCGTCACCTCGGCGTCACCGGCGCGTTTCGCGGCGTCGATCCGGCGCATCAGGGCCGGCAGGACATGGCTGTTCTCGGGGTGGAAATTGTCCCCCGGCCCGTAGAGATTGGT
>JAGRMU010000349.1:459-2551 GCA_020441165.1 Sedimentitalea sp. | reverse complement strand
GCATCGCCGAGCTTGGCATGACCGGGATGGTGCCGCCCTTCGCGACCTCTTGCGCCGATCACGCCGGCCATTCCGGCGGTTGGCTTCTGGAGTGGGATGGGACGCAATTCGTCAAGGCCAGCGACCTGCTGTCCGCGGATGCCGAGGTGATCACGCCGCTCGAGAAGGAGAAGGCGTTGGAATTTGCGAAAGCCAACGAACCCTGGCCGACGCAGGACTGCGGCAACTGATGCACTCCGGTCCGGCGGCCGCGTTGTCGCCGGACCGGGTCCGATCTCCGCGAACAGGGGCTTTGAACCATGCTTGACGCCGGCAATACCCGGGAGACGCTTCTCGAGGTCAACAACGTCGAGGTGATCTATAACCACGTGATCCTGGTGCTGAAGGGCGTCAGCCTGAACGTGCCCAAGGGCGGTATCACCGCCCTGCTGGGCGGCAACGGGGCGGGCAAGACCACCACGCTGAAGGCGATCAGCAACCTGCTGCAGTCCGAGCGCGGCGAGGTCACCAAGGGCTCGATCAAGTATCGCGGCGAGGTGGTGCACCATGCCGACCCGGCGGCGCTGGTGCGCAAGGGGGTGATCCAGGTGATGGAGGGGCGGCACTGCTTCCAGCATCTGACCGTCGAGGAGAACCTGCTGACCGGGTTCTACACCCGCAAGGACGGCAGCGCGGCGATGCAGGCCGATCTGGAGAAGGTCTATAGCTATTTCCCGCGGCTCAAGGAGCGGCGGCGCAGCCAGGCGGGCTATACCTCGGGGGGCGAGCAGCAGATGGTGGCGATCGGCCGCGCGCTGATGGCGGCGCCCGAGACGATCCTGCTGGACGAGCCCTCGATGGGGCTGGCACCGCAGCTGGTCGAGGAGATCTTCGGGATCGTCAAGGATCTCAACGAGAAGGAGGGCGTGTCCTTCCTGCTGGCCGAGCAGAACACCAACGTGGCGCTGCGTTTCGCCCATTACGGATACATCCTGGAGAGCGGGCGGGTGGTGATGGACGGCCCCGCCGCCAGCCTGCGCGAGAACCCGGACGTCAAGGAATTCTATCTGGGGATGGGCGACGAGGGGCGGAAATCCTTCCGCGACGTGCGCTCGTACCGCCGCCGCAAGCGGTGGCTGAGCTGATGCGGGACGCGGACATGAGCCATTTCGACGATCTCGAGACCCGCAGCGCGGATGCGCGCGCCGCCGACCTGGCCGCGCACCTGCCCGAACAGATCGCCCGCGCCAAGGGGCTGGCGGGTTATGCCGGGCGGCTGGACGGGGTCGATCCGGCGGCGATCACCGATGCCGCCGCGCTGGCGGCGCTGCCGGTGCTGCGCAAGTCCGACCTGGGCCGCGCGCAGGCGGCCAACCCGCCCTTTGGCGGCTTCACCGCGCGCCCGGCCCATGGCTTTGCCCATGTCTTCCAGTCGCCGGGGCCGATCTACGAGCCGGGCGATACCGCCGCTGACTGGTGGCGGATGGGGCGGTTCCTGCATGCGGCGGGGATCGGCCCGGGGGACATCGTGCAGAACTGCTTCGGCTATCACCTGACGCCGGCGGGGATGATCTTCGAGAACGGCGCGCGGGCGGTGGGGGCGGCGGTGCTGCCCGCCGGCACCGGGCAGACCGAGCTGCAGGTGACCGCGGCGCGCGACCTGGGGGTCACCGCCTATGCCGGCACGCCCGACTACCTGAAGGTGATCCTCGATAGGGCCGACGCGATGGGGGTGAAGCTGGCGATCACCAAGGCCGCCGTCGGGGGCGGCGCGCTCTTCCCCAGCCTGCGGGCGGAATACGCCGAGCGCGGCATCACCTGCCTGCAGAGCTATGCCACCGCCGATCTGGGCAACATCGCCTATGAGAGTCCGGCGATGGAGGGGATGATCGTCGACGAGCATGTGGTGGTCGAGATCGTCACCCCCGGCACCGGCGATCCGGTGCCCGAGGGCGAGGTCGGCGAGGTGGTGGTGACCACGCTCAATCCCGACTATCCGCTGATCCGCTTCGCCACCGGCGATCTCAGCGCGGTGATGCCGGGGCGGTCGCCCTGCGGGCGCACCAACATGCGCATCCGGGGCTGGATGGGACGGGCCGACCAGACCACCAAG
>JAGRMU010000349.1:0-434 GCA_020441165.1 Sedimentitalea sp. | reverse complement strand
AGGTGGCCGCGCTGGTCGCCCGCCATCCCGAGATCGCCCGCGCCCGCGTCATCGCCGAGCGCGAGGCCGAGATGGACGTGATGACGGTGCGGATCGAGGCGCAGGGCGGCGATGCCGGGGCGTTTTCCGCCAGCGTCGCCGAGATCCTCAAGCTGAAGGGCAAGGTCGAGGTCGTGGCCCCGGGCAGCCTGCCGCGCGACGGTCTGGTGATCGAGGACAAGCGCAGCTACGACTGACCGGGGAGGATCGGAATATAACAAAGAATTTGGTTTTGGCAGAGGTGCTAAATGGCAAAGACCAAGAAACAAAAAGCGCGCATTCGGCAAGCAGAGGCACTGGACCAGAAATGGCGCGGCGTGAAAAGCAAAGACCCGTTGGACCAAATGAAGTCCAACGGAGAACGGCTTAGCAGGTCGCTGAAATAGTCCTGCCTC
>JAGRMU010000348.1:3699-3855 GCA_020441165.1 Sedimentitalea sp. | reverse complement strand
AAGGCGCAGTGATCGGTCGCCACCACGCTCAGCGACCCCGATTGCAGCCCGGCCCAGAGACTGTCCTGGTGCTGCTTGTTGCGGAAAGGCGGGCTCATCACCCGGCGGGCGGCATGGTCCCAGTCGGGATGGAAATACTCGCTCTCGTCCAGCGTC
>JAGRMU010000348.1:3364-3532 GCA_020441165.1 Sedimentitalea sp. | reverse complement strand
AGGCATGGGCCTCGGGGCCGGTATTGCCCTGGGCCAGCAGCTTGGCGGAGAGCTCGGCCACCACGTCGCCGTTCTCGGCATGGACCAGGGCGATGGCGCCAAGCTCGGCCAGCCGCTGGAAGGACGCGTACATCTCGTCGTCGTTGACCATCAGCGCGCCCTTGTAGG
>JAGRMU010000348.1:0-3275 GCA_020441165.1 Sedimentitalea sp. | reverse complement strand
GGAAGGAATAGTCGCAATTGGCCCGTGTCGACTTGTTGTCCCAGCGCTTGAGCGCGTCGAGCAGCCCTTCCTGCGGGTTGGGCAGGGCGAAATCCACCACCATCGTGGTCCCCCCGGCCAGCGCCGCGCGGGTGCCGCTTTCGAAATCGTCGCTGGAATAGGTGCCCATGAAGGGCATCTCCAGATGGGTGTGCGGATCGATCCCGCCCGGCATGACATAGCAGCCGCTGGCGTCCAGCACCTCGTCGCCCTTCAGGTCCTTGCCGATCTCGGCGATCACCCCGTTCTCGATCCGCACATCCGCCTTGTAGGTCAGATCGGCGGTGACGATGGTTCCGTTCCTGATGACTGTGCTCATGTCACTCTCCCCGATTGTTGCGTTTGCTCCGCCAGAGCAGGATCGCGCCGTAGATCGCCACCGCGACCAGCGTGCTGGCGCCGTTGACAAGCAGCGTCCGCGGCGTGATCGGCCTGCCCTGAAACCAGTCCATCCCGACCATCAGCAACAGGAACACCGCCGCGAAGACGACCACCTGTTGCCGAAATCCCTTGTCCATCGTATCCCCTCGCGTGACGCGCCCGGCGTCGTTCCTCACTCCGCGGTCTCTGCCGCCTCGACCGCCACGCTCTCGATGGGCAGGTTCGCCTCGAAAAGCAGATCGGCCGTTACAATGGCGCCTTTCCTGATGACTGTTCTCATCTGTCGTCTCCCGGTCTGTACATGGGGCCGTCCACCCTCTTCTTTGTGGTGAAAATACTCTGGGGGTCCGGGGGCAAGGCCCCCGGTACTCACTCCACGATTCCCGCCGTCTCGACCACCGCGTGGAACAGAACGTTCGCCCCGGCCTCGGCCCAGTCCGGGCTGATCTCCTCGGCCTCGTTGTGGCTCAAACCATCGACGCAGGGGCACATCACCATGGCGGTGGGCGCCACGCGGTTGATCCAGCAGGCATCGTGCCCGGCGCCCGAGATCAGGTTCATGTGGCTCAGGCCCAGCCGCTCGGCGGCCTTGCGCACCGCCGCCACGCAGCCGGCGTCGAACTCCACCGGATCGAACCCGCCGACCTTCTCGAAGGCGACCTCCAGCCCCATCGCGTCGCAGATCGCCTGCGCCTCGGTCCGCAGCCGCGCCTCCATGTCCTCGATCACCTTGAGATCGGGCGAGCGGAAATCCACGGTGAACACCGCCTTGCCCGGAATCACGTTGCGCGAGTTCGGGTAGACGTCGATATGGCCCGCCGCGCCTACCGCGTGGGGCGCATGGCTCAGAGCGATCTCGTTGACCTTCTCCAGCACCCGCGCCATGCCGAGGCCGGCATCGCGGCGCATCGGCATCGGGGTCGAGCCGGTATGGGCATCCTTGCCGGTGATCGTCACCTGCGTCCAGCTGAGGCCCTGCCCGTGGGTGACGACGCCGATCTGCTTGCCCTCGGCCTCGAGGATCGGCCCCTGCTCGATATGCAGCTCGAAGAAGGCATGCATCCTGCGCGCGCCGACCTCCTCGTCGCCGCGCCAGCCGATGCGCTCCAGTTCGTCGCCGAAGCTCTTGCCCTCGGCGTCCTTGCGCGCATAGGCCCAGCCCTGGTCGTGCACCCCGGCGAAGACGCCGGAGGCCAGCATCGCGGGGGCAAAGCGGGTGCCCTCCTCGTTGGTCCAGTTGGTGACCACGATCGGGTGGCGGGTCCTGATCCCCAGATCGTTCAGCGAGCGGACGATTTCCAGCCCGCCCAGAACGCCGAGCACCCCGTCAAACTTGCCGCCCGTCGGCTGGGTGTCGAGATGGCTGCCCACATAGACCGGCAGGGCGTCCGGGTCGGTGCCCTCGCGGCGCGCGAACATGTTGCCCATGCTGTCCAGCCCCATGGTGCAGCCCGCCGCCTCGCACCATGTGCGGAACAGCGCGCGCCCCTCGCCATCGGCATCGGTGAGGGTCTGGCGGTTGTTGCCCCCGGCGATCCCGGGGCCGATCTTCGCCATCTCCATCAGGCTGTTCCAGAGCCGCCCGCCATCGATCCTCATGTTCTGCGCCGGCGCCGCCATGGCCTGCCCCCCTGCTTGGTGTCCCCGTCGGTGCGGTATGATTTGACCAACTGGTCAAACCGACGCTATCACGGCAGGGTGCGCAGTCAAGAACTAGCGCCCCACCGCCGGCCAGCGCCACGGGCCGGCCCTGGCATCGACCCGGACCCGCCATGACCGCAAGCCGCCGCGCCACGCGCATCCAGGAAAAGAACCGCGCGGCGATCCTCGACGCGGCGCTCGACGTGTTCTCGGCGCGCGGCTTCGGGGGTGCCACCGTGGACCGGATCGCGGCGGCGGCGGGGCTGTCAAAACCCAACCTGCTCTATTACTTCGGCTCCAAGGAGGCGATGCACAACGCGCTGCTCGAGGACCTGCTCGACACCTGGCTCGATCCGCTGCGCGCGCTCGATCCCTCGGGCGAGCCGCTCGAGGAAATCCTCGCCTACGTGCATCGCAAGCTGCAGATGAGCCGTGACTATCCGCGCGAGAGCCGGCTTTTCGCCAACGAGATCGTGCAGGGCGCGCCGCGCATCCACGCCACGCTCTCGCGCGATCTCAAGGCGCTGGTCGATGCCAAGGCCGCGGTGATCGAGGGCTGGATCGCAGCCGGGCGGATCGCGCCGATCCATCCCTATCACCTGATCTTCTCGATCTGGTCGCTGACCCAACATTACGCCGATTTCGACGTGCAGGTGCGCGCCGTGCTGGGCGACCAGGACCCGTTCGACAGCGCGCCCGGCTTCGTCGACACGCTCTACCGGCGGCTGCTCACCCCGAACTGACGGGCGCCGGCGCCACCTATTCGGCGGCGCGGGCGGCCGGGTTGTTGGGATGCGTCGTCCAGTTGGCGTAGCTGTCCTGCACCACCTTGCCGGTGCGCGGGTCGACCTCGCCGGGGCGCATCGGCATCATCGAGATGCAGCCCTCGACCGGGCAAACCTCGACGCAGAGGTTGCAGGCGACGCATTCGGCGTCGATCACCTCGAAGACCCGGCCCGGCTTCATGGTGATGGCCTGGTGGCTGGTATCCTCGCAGGCCGCAAAGCAGCGCCCGCACTTGATGCAGGCGTCCTGGTCGATCTTCGCCTTGGCGACGTAGTTCAGGTTCAGATACTGCCAGTCGGTGACGTTGGGCACGGCCCTTCCGACGACATCCGCCACCCGTGCATGGCCCTTCTCGTCCATCCACTGCGACAGACCGGTGCACATCTCCTCGATGATGCGGAAACCATAGGTCATCGCCGCGGTGCAGA
>JAGRMU010000347.1:2150-5043 GCA_020441165.1 Sedimentitalea sp. | reverse complement strand
GAGAGCGCCAGCAGCGGGCCGTCCCTGCCGGTCAGTTCGATGGCGTTGCCGGCG
The DNA here is from genome assembly GCA_020441165.1 of Sedimentitalea sp. Lineage (GTDB taxonomy): Bacteria > Pseudomonadota > Alphaproteobacteria > Rhodobacterales > Rhodobacteraceae > JAGRMU01. The sequence goes on along the minus strand of JAGRMU010000347.1, from coordinate 4,989 downwards.
AAGTCGCCGATCTGCGCGGCGCTGAGGTCGATCACGTCGCGGCCCGGCTCGGCCAGGCGCTCGGCGACGGTGTCGCGGCGGGCGGGATCGGTGATCATCTCCAAGCCCACCATGGCGAAGCCGGTGCCGATCGTCATCAGCACGTTGGTGTGATAGACGCGCCGCCCCTCGGCATCGGCGGCGTCGAAGGCGATCGGCTCGAAGGCGAAATTGGTGCAGAACCGTTCCAGCAGCACCGGATCGGCGCGGTTCGATTTCGCGACATAGGCGACATGCTCGATATGATCGAGCACCATCGCCCCGGTGCCTTCGAGGGCCAGCCCGTCCTCTTCCAGCCCGGAATAGTCGATCACGTCCTGCACCCGGTACTGGCGCTTGAGCATGTCGATCACGTCCCAGCGCCGCTCGCGCCGGCGGTTCTCGGCGAACATCGGGTAGACCGCGACATGGCCGCCGGGATGGGTCGAGAACCAGTTGTTGGGAAAGACCGAATCGGGCGTGTCGGTGCCGAAATCGTCGAAATCGTGCACCGTGACCCCGGCGCCGCGCAGCTGCGCGACGGCGGCGTCGAACTCGGCCCGGGCCGCGGCGGCCACCTCGCCGCCGGCATCGGCGGTCTGGAAGGCGTTGTCGGCCCGGGTCTCGGGGTTCGAGCGGAAGCCGTGCGGCCGGATCATCACCACCGCCGAGGGGGCCTGCCGGCTCACGGTCAGAAGGCCCGGGTCGGTCGGTCGAAGACGCGCCGACCGAGGGCCGAGGCTGCGAGGTCGACCATCAGCTGCGCGGTGCGGCCGCGCTCGTCCAGGAAGGGGTTCAGCTCCACCAGGTCCATCGAGGTCATCAGCCCGCTGTCATGCAGCATCTCCATCGCCAGGTGCCCCTCGCGGATAGTGGCGCCGCCGGGCACCGTGGTGCCGACCGCCGGCGCGATCATCGGGTCGAGGAAATCGACGTCGAGCGAGACGTGCAGCAGCCCGTTCGCCGCCGCGACCTTCTCGAGGAAGGCGCCGAGCGGGCGGCCGATGCCGGCCTCGTCGATGTCGCGCATGTCGTGCAGGGTCATGTCGGTTTCCCTGAGCGCCGCGCTTTCCTCGGCGTCCACCGAGCGCAGGCCCATGATGCAGATCCGCTCCTGCGGGATCGGGTTGGTGATCGCCGGGAAGCCGCCGAAGCCCGTGCGGCCGGTGACATAGCCCAGCGGCGTGCCGTGCAGGTTGCCGGAGGCGGTGGTCTCGGGCGTGTGCAGGTCGCTGTGGGCGTCCAGCCAGAGCACGAAGAGCGGCCGGCCTTGCGCGGCGGCAAAGTTGGCCACCCCGGCGACGCTGCCCAGCGAGAGCGCGTGATCGCCGCCGAGGAAGATCGGGGTGCCGCGGCTCATCGCCTCTTCGGCGACGCGGATCAGCCGGTGGGTCCAGCCGATGGTCTCGTTGAGCGCGTAGATCTTGCCGTCGTCGGTGTCCGGGGTGAAGGAGGCCGGGCTGAGATTGCCCATGTCCTCGACCCGGTAGCCGAGATTGCCGAGCGCCCCGGCCAGGCCGGCGGTGCGATAGGCGTCTGGGCCCATCAGGCAGCCCTTGCGCCGCTTGCCGCTGTCGACCGGAGCCCCGATCAGGATGCATCTCTTGCGTGTCATGGGAACCTCACTTTCGGATTTGCGCGGATTATTCTCCGATTTGCGTTGATTCCTACCATGAATTTTGGCCGGTTTGCAGGGAATCTGATCGATACGGAGGCAGGGGTGGACAAAACGGACGAACGGCTGATCGCCGCGCTGCGCCACAACGCGCGCGCCTCGCTGTCGGAGCTGGCGCTGCAGCTGGATCTGTCGCGCACCACCGTGCGGGCGCGGATCGAGCGGCTGCAGCAGCGCGGCGACATCGTCGGCTTCACCGTGGTGCTGCGCGGCGACACGCTGCGCGACGCTGTGCGCGGGCTGATGATGATCGGCATCGAGGGGCGCGGCACCGAGCGGGTGGTGCGCCAGCTTCAGGGCATGGCCGAGGTGCGCGCGGTGCATTCCACCAACGGCCGCTGGGACGTGATCGTCGAGCTGGGCACCGCGACGCTGGAGGACCTGGACGCGGCACTGGGCCGGATCCGCCGCTTCGACGGGGTCAGCACCAGCGAGACCAGCCTGCTGCTGAGCACCCGCAAGGCGGTGTGAGCGGTGTGAGCGGTATGATCAGCCGCGCGCGCGGGCCGCGGCCAGCCACAGGACGGCGAGGGCGAGCGAGGCGAGGGCGTTCCAGCCGGCCATCGACAGGCCCAGCATTTCCCAGGGGATCTCGTCGCAGCGCACCAGCGGCGCGGCCAGGATCTGGTCCATCAGCTCCTGCGGGCTGAGCCCGGTGACCGGGCCGCCGCTGCAACTGGTCGGGCCTTCCCACCAGCCGCGCTCGACCCCGGCGTGATAGGCGCCGATGCCGGCGGTGGTCAGCGCCGCCAGCGCCCCCAGCAGCGGCAGGGCGCGGCCCGGCAGCCAGAGCGCCGCCAGCCCGATCAGCACCGCCGCCCCATGCGGCCAGCGCTGCCAGAGGCAGAGCTTGCAGGGCGCCATGCCGCCCAGGTGCTGGAAGGCGAAGGCGCCCAGCAGCAGCGCCGCGGAGCCGCCGGCGGCAGCGAGGATCAGCATCTTGCGCGTCACAGGTATTCCACCAGAAGAAAGCCCCCGATCAGCAGGGCGACGAAGAGGGTGAAGACCAGGCCGAGGCGGCGCTCGATGAACACCCGCACCGGGGCGCCGAAGGCCTTGAGCAGCGCCGCGACCACGAAGAACCGCAAGGCACGGGCGATGATCGAGGTGCCGATGAAGACGCCGAGCGGCATGCCGGTCCAGCCC
>JAGRMU010000347.1:0-1921 GCA_020441165.1 Sedimentitalea sp. | reverse complement strand
CGCGCCAGGATCATCGGGATCATCAGCAGGTCGGGCGGGATCGGGAAGACCGAGCTTTCCAGGAACGACACCAGCGCCAGCGCCCAGAGCGCCTGGGGGTGATCGGCAAGACGCATGGTCCAGGCATAGAGGCGGTGCAGCACGGCGGCGGTCCCGGGACGGGGGAGGGGCGTTGCACCGCCAAGACCACGGCCGCGGTCCAAGGTCAACAGGGCAGGGCGCCGGCACGGCTTTTGCGCTGGACCTGCGGCCCGCACGGCGCTAGACCACGCGCGTGCTGCGGGTGTGGCGGAATGGTAGACGCGAGGGTCTCAAACACCCTTTCCGCAAGGAGTGTCGGTTCGAGTCCGACCACCCGCACCAGCGCCCCCAGGGTAGAAGCGCCGCTCAGCCGGTTTGCAGCAGGATCTGCTTCCAGATCGCGGTCTCGTCGATCAGCGTGTATTCGGCGCGGATCGCCGGTGCGCCGCCGGAGCCGAAGGGCCCGAACTCGGCATGGGTGATGCCCATCACGTAGACCATTGCCCGGGTCGGGGCGCCGAAGCGGCCCCAGCCGGCATGCTTGCCCCAGAGCGACCAGCGCAGCGCGGCGCGGGGCGGCAGCATCGGATCGTCGCGGCCGATCACGTGCTCGATGCGGAACTCGGCATCGGGGAAGGCCGCGCGCAGGCCCATCCAGAACTGGTCGGCCTCGGAGATGCCGAAGGCGTCCACGCCGCCGGGATGGTGCAGGTTGCAGGCCCGGCCGTAATGGCGCGGAATCACGTCCATCTCGGCGGCCATGATCCGGGTCAGGATGTCGGCCATCCGCGCGCCCCATTCGTTGTCGTTGCCGCGCCCGTCATAGGGGCCGGCAATGTCGGTCTCGGGCGTCATCGGCCGGACGCAGGCCTCGGGCCCGCCCTCGCGCGCGATCAGCTCGCGGGTCCAGTCCCTGACGTCATGGCCGAGCTGACGGACGATCGCCGCCTGGTCGCGCACCAGCCATTCGTCGTAGACCGCATCGGCACGGATCGCGCAGTCGGCGAGAATGCGATAGGTCAGCCGCTTGCCACTGGGGGCGCCGTAAATTCCGGGGCGGCTGTGGGTCGCCCAGCAGATCAGCCGGTGCGAGGAGAGGAAGGCGTCGCTCGTCTCGTCCGAGCGCGCCGGATCCTCGCACCAGATCACGTCCTCGCCGGGTAGCTCGCGGTCGGGAAACTCGGCCAGCGTCGCCATCGTCGCGGCGATCACGTTGCTGTTGTCGACCACCACGCTGGCCGGCGAGCGCACGATCAGCCCCGGCGCATAGCGCCGGCGCAGCGATCCGATCTGCCGATCCTCCCAGATCTCGCGGGTGATGCCGTTGATGAAATGCGGCACGTCCCGCCATTTCGGATCAAACCCCTTCATCGCCGTCCCTCCTGTCCATGTGTCGCGATCAGATCGACCCCCATCTGGCGGAAGAGGTCGATGTAGTCGAGCAGCACCCAGTTCTCCATGATCCGCCCGCCGGCGCAGCGGTAGAAGTCCATCACCCGCAGCGTGAGGGCGCGCCCGTCGGCGCGGTGGCCGAGATAGTCTTCGGCCCAGGTCATGGTCATCGACGGCCAGCCGGAGACCGCGGCATAGGCGCCGTCGCCGATCCGGCAATAGTGGTTGCCGCCCTTGCGGTCGGGGAAGGCGCGCAGGAACGGCTCGCGGTGGTCCTTCACGAAGCCCTCCCAGCGGAAGTTCGAGCCGATGCCGGCGGGGCCGTACCACATCATGTCCTCGTGCCAGTAGCCGGTGGCGCCGGTCTGGTCCTTCGAGCCGAAGGTCTCGGGGTCGAAGGCGTGCAGGTCGCCCAGCATCCCCTCGACGATGTCGAGGCTGCGCGCGCCGCCCTCCGGGGGCGGCAGCAGACCGTCCTGGGTGGCGGGGGCGGGAAAGGTGATCTCGG
>JAGRMU010000346.1 GCA_020441165.1 Sedimentitalea sp. | reverse complement strand
GGTCAATGTTGCATGCCGATCCACAATGTACGGCCGAGCCGGTCCAGAATTGTTGCGGGCGAGAATGCTACAGTTGCACCACAGAGATTGAGGCAGAGCCCGTTATCGATGCCTGGCAGGTGCTCCGGTCCGAGGCGAATGTCGGTGGCAGCGTCGTCATTGCCGACTGGCGCGGCGACTGGACCGGCCTCGGCCTTGCCGAGTATCTGGCCGCGGCCGGTCGGCGGGTACGGCTGGCCGTGAACGGGTTCGCGGCGGGCGAGGCGTTACAATCCTATGTGCGCGACACTATGGTGGCGCGGGTCGCAAAACTGGGGGTGGAGATCATCCCCTATGCCCGGCTCTTCGGGGCTGACGGAACAACCGCGTATCTCCAGCATATCGCCAGCGCCGAACCGATTCTGATGGAGGATGTCGAAACATTGGTTCTGGCGCATGGACAGACGAAAGGTTTCGGTTTTGCGTTGTGCAGCAGCAGGTAGTCGTAGATGGCGGCCTCAAGGTCGTCGACGCTGGTATAGCTTCCGCGCCGGATGCGTTTGGACGTGATCTCGGCGAAGAACCGTTCGACCAGGTTGAGCCACGAGGCGCTGGTAGGCGTGAAGTGCAATTTGAAGCGCGGGTGTTTTTCCAGCCACGCCTTGACCTCAGGCGTCTTGTGCGTGGCTTAGTTGTCCAAGATGAGGCGCACCTCGCGAGGCGCTTTCACCGCCCGGTCGATACGGCGCAGAAAGCGAAGGAATTCCTTGGCCCGGTGGCGCGGCATGCAGTCCCCGATCACCATGCTTGACTTCACGTCGAGCGCCGCGAACAGGGTGGTCGTGCCGTGGCGCTTGTAGTCGTGGGTCATCGTGGCCGCACGGCCCTTCTTCAATGGCAATCCGGGCTGGGTCCGGTCGAGCGCCTGGATCTGCGACTTCTCATCGACGCACAGCACGACGGCCCGCTCCGGTGGGTCGAGGTAGAGCCCGACGATGTCGGTGACCTTCTCCTCGAACATAGGGTCGTTCGACACCTTGAAGCCTCGGGTCAGATGCGGTTTCAAGCCCGCCTCCGCCCAGATGCGCCCGACGCTCGACGGCGAAATGCCAACCGCCGCGGCCATCAAACTGCGGCTCCAATGGGTCGCGTTGGGCGGCCGTTCCTGCACCGTCTTCGCGATCACCTTCAGGCGCGTTTCCCGAGGCAGCGGCGGCACCCGCGAGGGACGAGTCTTGTCGCGCTTGAGGCCGTCCACTCCCTCGTCCAGGTAGCGTTCCTGCCAGCGCCAGACCGCCGGCTTCGACGTCTTCGCGCGCCGCATGATCTCGCCGGTGCCGTGACCGTCCACCGTCGCCAACACGATCTCGGCACGCCAGACGAGCTTGCGTGGGGTGTTGCGATTGGAAATCAAGCCTTGGAGTTTGGAACGGTCATCGGGGCCCAGATACAGGCAGATATCACCTCGTCTCATGCGCCCACATTGCCACAACCCAAGACCGGTTGGAATCTTATGTCAGGTGCAGAATGTTGCAACCAAGTAGAAATGTCCCGTCCTGCGCAAAGCAGAAATGTCCTTCTCGTTGATCGGTGGGCGCAGCCGGGCTGGGCGGAGACCTCAGCTATCGCAGCCCTGGCTGGCTGCGCGTTCCTTGGCGCTGCGGGCGAGTTTGGAGTTCCAGCCGTCATTCCTGCGGCCGTTGGGGACGT
>JAGRMU010000345.1:219-1201 GCA_020441165.1 Sedimentitalea sp. | reverse complement strand
GCCCTGCGGATAGGACTGGCCGAAGACGCGGCTCTCGAAGGGCAGGATCTCGGCATCGAGCCGCGCCAGCGCGCTCAGCACCTCGCTGTCGCGGATCGACGGGTCGCGCGCCCAGAGCGGCCCCGGCTGCGGCACCGCGACGATCAGACGGCCGGGAAAGCCGGGCGCCGCATGGCGCAGCGAGGCCGCGAAGAGCAGCGCCTCGAATTGCAGCCGCCCGGACTGGCCGACGATCACGATGTTGAAAGCTGGGCGCGCTCTGTCTGTCTCTGCCATGCTCGGGTCTTGCTGCGGGCCGTCTGCCGCGGTCTTGCCTCGGCGGGCAGTATAGGGGGATCCGGCCGCCCGGTCACGGCGCAAATCGGCGACGGCCCTTGCGCGCGCCGCGCTTGACGCGGGCGGGGGGCGGTCTATCACCGAAAGGCAAGGTGGGGCTGCCCGCGACGAGGAGATGGGTCGATGAAACTCAATGCCGATTTCAGCAAGGGCGCGGCGGTGCATTTCCGCGACGCAGGTTGGGTGGCCTCGCCCGCCGCCGGGGTCGAGCGCCGGATGCTGGACCGGATCGGCGACGAGGTGGCGCGGGCGACGACCATCGTGCGCTTCGCCCCGGGCAGCGCCTTTGCCGCGCATACCCATGACGGGGGCGAGGAATACCTGGTGCTGGAGGGCGTCTTCCAGGACGAAACCGGCGATTTCCCGGTCGGCAGCTATGTGCGCAACCCGCCGACCTCGCGGCACCGTCCCTCGGCCAGGGACGGGGCGGTGATCCTGGTCAAGCTGCACCAGTTCGACCCCGCCGACCGGGCGCAGGTGCATCTCGACACGGCGGGCCGGGACGAGGCGGTCCTCCCGCTCTTTTCGGACGCGCACGAGACGGTGCGGATCGAGACCTGGCCCGCCGGGACCGAGGTCGCGCCGGAGGCCGAGGGCGGCCTCGAGGTCTTCGTGCTGGAGGGTGGATTCGCGGAGGGTGGCGAGG
>JAGRMU010000345.1:0-206 GCA_020441165.1 Sedimentitalea sp. | reverse complement strand
GGAATGGGACTGGTTGCGCCTGCCGCCGGGGGCGGCGCCGCGGATCCGCACCGGTCCCGAGGGGGCGCGGGTCTGGGTGAAATCGGGGCACCTGGCCAATCTGGCCTGAGTCGCGCGGGTCTCTGCCGCGCCAGAATTTTACCAATTGATAAAAATTTCAGATGTGGCACTCTGGGGCGAACAAGGCAGCGCCGCGGGGAGGCAGG
>JAGRMU010000344.1:1060-1197 GCA_020441165.1 Sedimentitalea sp. | reverse complement strand
ATGACCGACCCCTCGGGCGCCTTTTCCGCCACGGCGAGGGACACGGCGAAGGTGGCGCCGCCCGAGATGCCGGTGAAGATGCCTTCGCGGCGGGCCAGCTCGCGCGCCCACTTGATGCCCTCGGCGCCGGCCACCGG
>JAGRMU010000344.1:0-978 GCA_020441165.1 Sedimentitalea sp. | reverse complement strand
GTGGCTGACCGCGGGGGCGTTGCCGTTGCCGCGCTCCTGCGCCTTTCCGCTGCCGACAAGCTGGGCATTGGCCGGCTCGGTGAGCACGATCCGGGTGTCGGGACGCGCCTTGCGCAGCACCCGCCCCAGTCCCGAGACCGTGCCGCCGGTGCCGTAGCCGGTGATCACGCAATCGAGCCGGGCACCGTCGAAATCGGCGAGGATCTCGCGCGCGGTGGTCGCGGCGTGGATGTCGGCATTGGCCTCGGTCTCGAACTGGCGGGCGAGGAACCAGCCGTGCTTGTCGGCCAGCTCGACCGCCTTGCGATACATGCCGAAGCCCTTCTCGGCCTTGGGGGTCAGCACCACCTTGGCGCCCAGCATCCGCATCAGGCGGCGACGCTCGACCGAGAAGGTCTCGGCCATGGTCACCACCAGCGGATAGCCCTTCTGGGCACAGACCATCGCCAGCCCGATCCCGGTATTGCCGCTGGTCGCCTCGACCACGGTCTGGCCCGGCTTCAGCGCGCCCGCGCGTTCGGCGGCCTCGATGATGTTCACCGCCAGCCGGTCCTTGACCGAGCCGCCGGGATTGAAGAACTCGGCCTTCACATAGATGGTGGCGCCGCCGGTCTCGATGTTGTTGACCCGGATCGCCGGGGTGTTGCCGATCGTGTCCAGCACGCTGTCATAGAGCCTGCCGCGCCCTGCGGTCGTCCGGATGGATCTGTCCTGTGGCATCTCTCCGCCCCTTCCGCGAAATCCGGACGCTCCGGCGCCCGGTGCGCGGCATTGTCGCGGATCGCCGGCGGCGAGTCACCCCTGATGGTGCGCCGCGGCTTCGATCCATGCGAAAACCGGCGCAGTCGCAGGGCGAGCGCGCGCGGCGTTCAGGCCTTGGCCGGATCCAGGTTCAGCATCCGCCAGCCCAGGAAGCCGAAGCGGCAGGTAATGAACGGGTTGCCGATGTTGAAGAAGGCGAAGGGCAGGTAATCGATG
>JAGRMU010000343.1 GCA_020441165.1 Sedimentitalea sp. | reverse complement strand
GCACAGATCGACCCGCTTCTCAGCATATCAACACAGGCCGCCTGACCGATGTCGTCGATTGCCCATAGCCTAATTTACACCAGCTTGACGGACGTGACCCGAGCCAGCTTTGGGTGCTTTCCCGCACGCCGTCCTCAATGGCCAGGAAATGCTTCTCGCCGAGCGCATTTACGCCGATCACGACCAGGGCGCAGAGCCGGTCATCTCTTGCCGCGCAAGCCGCTGTAAATCCCGTCGGCCCAGACATAGAACCATTCATCACGGCCAAGATTGGCCTTGCGCCAGGCGTCGTACTCGGCCGCCCATTGCGTCTTCAACCGCGCCAATGTCTTGGCCGAGAAGCCGGTCGCGTCCGGGCCCAGGAGCGCCTTGAGTGCCGCGCCCATCTCGCCCGTAGAGATGCCCTTGAGGTACAGCCAGGGCAGCGCCGCCTCGATCGACTTCGCCTTGCGAACGTAAGGCGGGACCAGCGCCGAGCGGAACGTCACCGGCGCGCCCGTCTTCGAGCGCACCTTCGGGATCTGCACCGTGACCGGGCCGATCCCGGTCTGCACGGCGCGTTCGGGCTGGTGTCCGTTCCGAACAACCGCGGCTCGGCCCTCCGGGGTGCGATGTTTCAAAAATTCGGCCAGGAAAGCGTCCGGCTCCGCCTCGACAGCCGTTCGCAGAAGCTCCCGCGCGCCCTTGCGCAGAAGATCCGTCAGCGGGTCCGACACGGTGTCTCGACCGGCAAATTCGATGAGGGTAGCGTCATTCATGGTGGTGCGTCCTCGATGGTTGGTGGTTTGTTTGGCGACATCAAACCAACCAGATGCACCGCCAGCTTTCAAACCGCCCGAACACCAGATTCAGCCATAGCTCGAGAATGGAGCGCACCGATCCGTAGCTGATGGTGCCGGTGGTCAGCGCGCGTTCGCAGGCGGCTTCCAGCCTGTCCGGGGTGAATTGCCGCCGGAGGTTCAGGACGCCGAGGGCGGAGCGGTAGCCCTGTTCGGGATGGGGCCGGTCGCGCATCAGCCGCTCCACGAGGGCGGCGGTGTGATAGCCGGTTCTGGCGGCGCGTTCGATCAGACTTTCCGGTGTCATGCCGCCGTACCGCCGATGCGCCTTGGGCATGTGCTCCCTGATCGTCGTGTGACCGCCGCGCGGCCCCCGGCGATGGTGGACCGCAACCCGCTCATGATTATAGAAAATCTCGAGGGCGCGGTGGGTGAGCCGGAAATCGACCTGCCGGCCGATCAGCCGGTGCGGCACGGAATGGATCAGGGCGCCGAGTTTGGGCTGCT
>JAGRMU010000342.1 GCA_020441165.1 Sedimentitalea sp. | reverse complement strand
ACGATCCTGTCGGACAACATGGTCGGCGCCGGCGTGCATATCAACGCCATCGGCGGCGACTGCCCGGGCAAGACCGAACTGGCCGCCGGCATCCTGCAACGCTCGGACATCTTCGTCGAATACCCGCCGCAGACCCGCATCGAGGGCGAGATCCAGCAGCTGGACCCCGACCACCCGGTGACCGAGCTCTGGCAGGTGATCTCGGGCGCCGCGCCGGGGCGCACCTCGGAGCGGCAGATCACCCTCTTCGACTCGGTCGGCTTCGCCATCGAGGACTTCAGCGCCCTGCGCTACGTGCGCGACCAGCTGGACGAGACCGGCCTCTACCACGCCCTCGACCTGCTCGCCGACCCCGACGACCCGCGCGACCTCTTCGGCATGCTCCAGCGCGCCAAGGGTTGAAGCCGGACGCGGCCCTATCGCTGCTTTCTGAACTTCGCCTGATAGCGCGGCGCGAAGAAGGCTGTGAATGCCTTGACCTCCGGGCGGCGATACGCATCCGGACTGACCAGAAACCACGACGTCGATGACGTGCCGTCCGGAGGCGCGAAGCAACGTATCAGCCCTGGATCGTCCGCGGCCATGGACGTCGTGACGACGCCGATACCGATCCCGGCCTTGATCGCCGCGATCATGGCTTCGGGATCGGAACATCGCGAGACAATCTGCGAGCTGTCGATGCGGTCGATAAGCCATTCGTTGACACCGACCGACTTGGCATAGCGATCGTAGACCACGAAACTGTGCCCCGCGAAGTCCGAGGGCGATGCCGGAAGCCCACGGCGATCGACATATGCAGGCGATGCGTAGAGCGAGGACGTCACCTCGTTCAGCCTCCGGCAGATCAGCCGCTCGTCGTCGATCGTTCTTGCGATCCGGATCGCGACGTCGGCCTCGCCCGCTGCCAGATCAAGCACGTCGTAGGTCGAGATGAACTCGAAACGCGTTCCGGGATGCCCGGAGCTGAACTCTGCCAGGATTGCGGCGAAATTTGGCGAGAAATTCACCCTGGGCGCGGTGATGCGTATCGGTCGCGAATGGACACGCAGCGAATTTTCAACCTCGCCGACAAAAGCGCCAATGCTCGCTTCGACCGCTTCGGCTGCTGCCCGAAGTCTTGTCGCATCCTGAGTCGGGCGGAAACCACGCGTGTCGCGGTCGAAGAGCGTAAGTCTCAGCGCGTGTTCCATCGCGTCGATGCGGCGCGCGACGGTCGGCTGCGAGATGCCCAGTTGCCTGGAGGCGGCCAATGTTGAACCCGTCCTGAGAACGGCCAGAAAGACCTTGATGTCCGACCAGTTGTGAAACGAGCTAATCATTTCTGAAGAACAGCACAATGCCGGGCCGAATATCAGAATACGGGCAATCGGATTAAAGTCGAGTCAGATGGTCTGTCTTCGAGAGGGCAATAAAATGGTGCTGTTTCTCCCTATGCCGAACCTCCGGGCCGGTCTGGAAACGTGGCTTGCCGGCCTGAAGCGATCGCGCAAGACCCGTCCGGTTCCGGACGCCACACCCGAAACGCGGCGTGCCGAGCGCGACCTGATCGAGGAGGTGATCTGGAGCCACCCGGACGCATTCTCGAGCGGTCTGGATATCGAATACATGGTGCGCATGACTCGCGGGAGACGCTGACATGGCACTCCCGCAATGCGCCCCAAGGCCGGTTCGTCCCGCGCGATTTGCGGTCGGCGCATTGCGTAGCGAAAGGCGGTAAGTCGCCGCTCGTGTCCCTCAATCGGCCCGGGTTGATGACTTCGATCCAGCGAGAGCCGAAAATGCCTGGCTCACGCCTCCAGCTCGGCGTCCCAGTAGAGAAAATCCATCCAGCTCTCGTGCAGGTGGCCCGGCGGGAAACGGCGGCCCATGTTGCGCAGCTCCTCGGCCTCGGGTTGGCGCGGCGGGCGGCGCAGGGTCATGCCCGCCTGGCGCAGCGACTTGGCGCCCTTGCGCAGGTTGCAGGGCGCGCAGGCGGCGACCACGTTGCGCCAGCTGGTGATCCCGCCGCTGGCCCGTGGCACCACGTGATCGAAGGTCAGATCGCCCCGGCTGCCGCAATACTGGCAGCGGAACTCGTCGCGCAGGAAGAGGTTGAACCGGGTGAAGGCCACGCGCTTCTGCGGCTTGACGTAATCCTTCAGCACCACCACCGAGGGGATGCGGATCTCGGTCGAGGGGCTGCGCACCACGTCGTCGTATTCGGCGACGATGTCGACCCGGTCCAGCCAGGCCGCCTTGATCGCGTCCTGCCAGGTCCAGAGCGACAGCGGGTAGTAGGAGAGCGGGCGGTAATCGGCGTTGAGAACCAGCGCCGGGTGCTGCTTGAGCGCCCCGGGCTCGCGCACGAATTCGGTCCTGAAGTCGCCGTCCATGGTCGCGTTCGCCCTCGCCCTGCCTGCCCCGTCTGCGGACACCCGGGCGGGGAGTCCCGCCCCAGCTTGAAATCGACTATATCTCGTGGCTGGCCCCTGACAAGCCCAGATATTCCACTACATCTCGAAGCCGTGATACCCCGCTCCGGCAACGTCCGGGTGACGGTTATCCCCGCCGCCTGCGCGCAGTATACACCGCTTTTCCACGCGTCGCCCCGAAGATGTCCCCAGACCCGCCTTGCCCGCGCCCGGGCCCGCGCGCTAGGTCTGCGCCATGACCCGGCTGATCGCCTTCAACAAGCCCTGGGGCGTGCTGCCCCAGTTCACCGATCCCGGCGGCCGGCCGACGCTCGCGGCATTCATCGACCTGCCCGGCCTCTATCCCGCCGGGCGGCTCGACCGCGACAGCGAGGGGCTGATGCTGCTCACCGATGACGGGCGGCTGCAGGCGCGCATCGCAGATCCGCGCCACACCCTGCCCAAGACCTACTGGGCGCAGGTCGAGGGCCTGCCCGAGGAGGCGGCGCTGGCCGCCCTGCGCGCCGGCGTGACGCTCAAGGACGGCCCGACGCGGCCCGCCGGCGCCCGCCGCATCGCGCCGCCGCCCGGTCTCTGGCCCCGCGATCCGCCGATCCGGGTGCGCAAGTCCGTGCCCGACAGCTGGATCGCGCTGACGCTGACCGAGGGGCGCAACCGGCAGGTGCGCCGGATGACCGCCGCCGTCGGCCACCCGACCCTGCGGCTGATCCGGGCCGCCATCGGCGACTGGACGCTGGACGGGCTCGCCCCCGGCCAATGGGCGGACCTGCCACCCCCTGACAGGACGCGCCGGCGCTGATAGGCTGCAGCCATGACCGACCTGCCCCCTGCCCCCGCCCCCGGCGCGCTTCTCGAGGCGGCGCTCTACGTCGACGACCTGGAGGCCGCGCGCGGCTTTTATGGCGATCTGCTGGGGCTCAAGGCCTTCCAGAGCGTTCCCGGCCGGCACGTCTTCTTCCGCCTCGGCGCGGCGGTGCTGCTGGTCTTCGATCCGGCGGCCACCGAACGCCCCGGGCGCAATCCCAAGCTGCCGGTGCCGCCGCACGGGGCGCGCGGGCCGGGCCATGTCTGTTTCGCCATGGACCGCGCCGGGATCGCCGCGCTGCGCGCCCGCCTGGTCGCGGCCGGCGTCGCGGTGGATGCCGAGTTCGACTGGCCCAACGGCGCCCATTCGCTCTACGTGCGCGACCCGGCGGGCAATTCGGTGGAGTTCGCGGAGCCCTGGCTGTGGGAGGAGAGCGACTAGAGCGTGCCATGCGGTCTTGGCGTCCCGCTCTGGATGTCGCCCCGGGGCGCAGCCCCGGATCGCGCCCGACCCGCCCCCCAGGGCGGGCGCGATCGCGCCCACCCTCGGGTCGGGCGCGATCCTCTTTGCATGGGGCGAAGCGGTTTCGGCAAGACTTGCAAAGAATTCGCCCTTGCTAGACAGTCCACGCGCACGCCGCGGATCCACTCAACTTTCGCCCCGCGACCGATTCGCCGCGGCCCAGAGCGCGGGATGATCGCGCACGTAATCGAAGATCGACCGCGCCGGGTGGCCCAGCAACCGCGACAGCGTCGGATCGACCGCCTCGGCCTGGCCGAAGCGCAGCCCCACATGCAGGTAGGTCTGGACCGCGGCCAGCCCCCAGGGCGCGCCGCGCCGACGCAGGTGCCGCGCATAGCCGAGGATCGAGGCCGGGCGATAGCGGATCTCGCGCCCGGCCGCCGCGTTCAGCGCCCCGGCGACCTCGGTGAAGGTTGCCGCCACCGGGCCGGTCAGCGTGTAGGCCTGCCCGAGATGGGGCTCCGGCGCGGCCAGGATCCGCGCCGCCAGGTCGCCCACGTCGCGCAGATCGACGAAGGCCACCCGCCCGCGCCCCGCCGGCACGTAAAGCCGGTCGTCCTCGGCGATGTCGCGCCGATAGGCGTCCTCGAGGTTCTGCGCGAAAAACCCCGGGCGCAGCAGCGTCCAGTCGCGCGGCCCGGCGATCAGCGCGCGCTCGACGGCGCTGTGGGGCAGGAAGCGGTTGCGCTCGGCGCCCGCCACCGACAGGAACAGGATATGCCGCACCCCCGCCGCCCGCGCCGCGGCGATGAAGGGCGCCAGGGTCGCGGCGATGTCGGCAATCGCCGGCGGGCGCAGCAAGAAAACCGCCGACACCCCGCCCAGGGCCGCGTCCCAGGTGGCGGGGTCGGAGAGGTCCAGCGCCACCTCGCCGGGGCCGGCCGGGCGGCGCAGCCCGCGGCGCACCGGCAGGTCCAGTTCCGCCAGCGCCCGGACGACCTCGCGCCCGGTCTTGGAGGCCGCGGCGCTGACCAGGATCGCCACGCGTGCCCGCCCCGCTAGAGACCCAGCTTGTCGCGCATGAAGGCCAGCGCCACGCTGAGACCATCCGGCGCGATGCCGTGGCCGGTGCCCTTCATGACATGGGCATAGACTTCCTTGAACCCGGCCCCCTGCAAGGCCTCGGCCGCCTCGGGCAGCGATTGCGGCGGCACCATGTCGTCGGCATCGCCATGCACCAGCAGCACCGGCGGGCGCACCACCACCTCGTCGCGGAAGGTCTCGGGCGACAGCAGCCGGCCCGAGAAGGCGACGATCCCGGCCACCGCGTCGGGCCGGCGCGGCGCCACGTAGAGCGCCATCATCGTGCCCTGGCTGAAGCCGAACAGCACCACCTGCTCGGGCAGCACGTCCTCGTCCACCATCAGCGCGTCGAGAAAGGCGTTCAGATCGTCCACCGAGGCCGCCATGCTGCGCATCGCCTCCTCCTCCGAGGAGCCGTCGAGCCACGGGATCGGGAACCACTGGAATCCCATCGGCGAGCCGGCGCAGGCCTCGGGCGCGTCGGGCGCCACGAAAAGCGTGTCAGGCAGGTGCTCGGCCAGCGGATCGGCCAGCCCCAGAAGATCGGCCCCGTTGGCGCCATAGCCATGCAGGAACACCACCACCGAGCGGACCTCGCCCGAGAGCGGCGCCCTGCGGCCCGCGTTCAATACCCGTGTCATCGCGCCCCCTCATCCCCGGACGCCCCGCGCCCGCACCCCGCAAGAAGTGCCATGTCCCGGCGCGGGTGACAAGCGGCGGCGGCAGATCGCGGGACCTTCGGAAAAACAACCGATTGAAAGCATGTTTGAACCGGCCTAGCATCGAGCGCGCTGCCACTTGCCGGAGGACTCCATGGACCGATTTCTCAAACCCGTGGCCATCGCGGTCTTCCTCGCGGGCGCGCCGACCCTTCAGGCGCAGACCGCCGACAGCGCGGCGCAGAGCGCCGAGGCGGAGGGCCTGCTGACCCAGGCCGAGCTGGAAACCCTGGTGGCGCCCGTCGCGCTCTATCCCGACACGCTGCTGATCCAGATCCTGGTGGCGGCGACCAATCCGCTGGAAGTGGTCAAGGCCGACCGCCTGCTCTCGACCACCGACCAGTCCGACCCGCAGCTGCTGAAGGCCGCGGTCGAAGCCGAGGGCTACGATCCCAGTGTCGAGGTTCTGGCGACCGCCTTTCCCGAGGTGATCACCGACATGGCCGCCCATATCGAATGGACCGAGGCGATGGGCGACGCGATGCTGGCCCAGAGCGAGGACGTGCAGACCGCGATCCAGACCATGCGCGCGCAGGCGATCAATTCCGGCGCCCTGGTCGATGGCGAGGGCGAGCAGCAGACCGTCGAGGTCTCGAACGACAACAACGTGGTGATCACCCCGACCGACCCGCAGGTGGTCTATGTGCCGCAATACGACCCGCAGGTGGTCTATCAGCAGAACGACAACGCGGTCGGCGACGCGTTGATGGCCGGCGCGCTGACCTTCGGCACGGTGGCTCTGATCGACTCGATCTTCGACGATGACGACGACTGGGGCGGCAACTACTGGGGCTGCCGCAACTGCGGCGGCTGGGGCGGCGGTCCGATCTATCGCAATCCGGATGTCGACATCGATGTCGACGGCAACGTCAATATCGGCAACCGGGTCGATATCGACAGGGACAAGGTCAACATCGACAAGGACAGGTGGGGCGACCGCGATCCCGACGGCGGCTGGAAACCGGACAAGGACCGGCAGGACAAGGCCCGCGACGAGATCGCCCGCAAGCGTGGCGAGGGTGGCAAGACCAAGCTGCCCATCGACAAGACCGACGCGGCCAAGCGCGACAAGCTGCGCCAGGACCTGTCGGCGCGGGCCGGCACCACCGATATCAGCCGTCCGGGATCGTCCGCGAAGGTGCAGGACCTGAAGGACAGGACGCCGAACGCCGGCAAGCACCGCGACGCGATCGCCAGGACCGGCAAGGCGCCGACGAACGTGAGAAAACCCGCCGCGCAGAAACCCGCCGCCCATCGCCCGGCGGTGAAGAAACCCGCCGCGCACAAGCCCGCCGCCAAGCGGCCGGCGGCCCACACGGCACACAAGAAACCCACGGCGCTGGCCAAGCGGGCGCCCGCGCACCGGACCAAGGCGGCCTCGCATCGCGGCAGGGCCAGCGGCGGCCACGCCAAACGGAGACGTTGAGCCATGACCGGACGCTTTTTCGCGGGCGTTGCCCTGAGCTGTCTCACCGCCGCGCCGCTGGCCGCCGATCCGGCCGTATTCGCCACGCCGTTCGACGCCGTCATGGCGATGGTCGGCGGACTCGAGGACAAGGACCGGGCCGGCCTACTGGAGGTGTTCGGGCCCGACTCGGCGGACTTCCTGCTGAGCGACGACGAAGCCGAGAACACCCGCCACCGCCGCACCCTTCTGAAGCTCTGGGCCGAGGGCTACCGGCTGGTGCCGCAGGAGGACGGATCCTTCGTGCTGGATCTCGGCGCCGATGGCTGGCCCTTCCCGATCCCGCTGGCGCCGGTCGAGGGCGGCTGGGCCTTCGATATCGAGGCCGGCCGGATCGAGGTCGCGGACCGCGAGATCGGCCTCAACGAGCTCGACGTGATCGCGCTTCTGGAGGCCTATGTCGACGTGCAGATCGGCTTCCGCATGGCCGACCAGGACGGCGACGGGGTGATGGAATTCGCCCAGAAGATCATCGCCGACGAGGACCGGCGCGACGGGCTCTACTGGCCCGAACCGGACTCGCCGCTGGGCGCGCTGCTCGCCGCCGCCTCCGCCGAGGGCTACAATGACGGGACCGAGGACCAGCCGCCGATCCCCTATCTGGGCTATGTCTACCGCATCCTGACCGAACAGGGGCCGAACGCGCCGGGCGGCGCCTACAGCTACCTTCAGGGCGAGAACATGGTCGGCGGCCATGCCCTGCTGGCGGTGCCCGATGCCTATGGCGAAACCGGGGTCTTCTCGTTCATGGTCTCCGAGAACGGCATCGTGCTGCAGGCCGACCTGGGCGAGGATCCGCCCGAGATCACCGCCTACGATCCCGGCCCGGACTGGACGCCGGTCGAGGCGACCGACTGAGCCGAGTCGCGGTCAGTCCGCGATCCCCTGCCGGCTGGTGGCCACGCGGTAATAGGCCCAGAGCAGCCGCGCCGCCACCGCCCGCCAGGGCGACCAGTCGTCGGCCATCTGCCGCAGCGCCCGGTCCTTCGGCCGCTCGGGCAGATCAAAGAGGAGCCGCGCCGCCTCCTGCAGCGCCAGATCGCCCGGCGCGAAGACGTCGGCGCGCCCGAGGCTGAACATGGCATAGATCTCGGCGGTCCAGACCCCGATCCCCGGCACCTCGGTGAGGGTGGCGACGACCTGGTCCGTCGGGGCGGCGCGCAGCCCGGCATAGTCGATCCGCGCCGCCGAAAGCGCCCTTGCATAGCGGATCTTCTGCCGGCTCAGCCCCACCGCGCGCAGATCGTCGTCGCTGGCGCGCGCGATGCGGCGCGGGCCGGTCAGCCGCGCCGCGCGCATCCGCCCCCAGATCGCGTCGGCCGAGGCGGTGCTGACCTGCTGGCTGACGATGGCGCTCAGAAGCTGCGCGAACCCGTCCGGCCGGCGCCGCAGCGGCAAGGGCCCGGTCCGGTCCAGCGCCGCCGCGAAGCGCGGATCGCGCGCCGCCAGCCAGGCCGCCCCCTCGGCCACGCAGTCCGCGGTCTCGATGATCCGCCCGACCTCAGATGTCATGCCCTCTGCCCCCGGCTCGCCACGGGAGACGACACGACCTGCGCGCCCCGGGTGGGAGCCGCCGCGCCGGCCATACGGACACCCGGTCCGCACGCGGGCCGCCCGACCGGCCCTAGCTGCGCGACGCGAAGAACTGGTTCATGTGGATCGACGGCTGGTCGCAGCCCGCCTCGCCGACGATCCGCGCCGGCACCCCGGCCACGGTCTTGCAGGGCGGCACCTCTTCCAGCACCACCGACCCGGCCGCGATCCGGCTGCAGTTGCCGATGCGGATATTGCCCAGCACCTTGGCACCGGCCCCGATCAGCACGCCGTCGCCGATCTTGGGATGCCGGTCCTCCTCTTCCTTGCCGGTCCCGCCGAGGGTCACCGAATGCAGCATAGAGACGTTGTCGCCGACCACCGCGGTCTCGCCGATCACGATGGAATGGGCATGGTCGATCATGATCCCCTTGCCGATCCGCGCCGCCGGGTGGATGTCGACGCCGAAGATCTCGGAAACCCGCATCTGGAAGAAATAGGCCAGGTCGTGCTGCCCGCGCTGCCACAGCCAGTGGCCAACGCGGTAGGCCTGCATCGCCTGGTAGCCCTTGAAATAGAGGATCGGCTGGAGCAGCCGGTGACAGGCCGGATCGCGCTCGTAGACCGCCACCAGATCGGCGCGGGCCGCATCGACCAGCTCGGGCGCCTGAACATAGGCGTCGTCGGCGATCTCGCGCAGGATCACCATCGACATCTCGTTGGACGACAGCTTGGCCGCGATCCGGTAGGACAGCGCCTTTTCCAGCGTCTTGTGATGCAGGATGCAGGCATGGATCAGCCCGCCCATCAGCGGCTCGATGCGCACCGCCTCGCGTGCCTCCTTGGCGATCCTGTCCCAGACCGGATCGACCGGCGAAATGTTCCGTTGCGTCTCCACCATGGCAGCGTCTCCTCGTCGCGGAACCCAGAAGGCCAGTTTATGCCGCCCATGCGCGAAGCGCCACTCGAAATCACGTGAGGCCCCGCCCTTGCGCCCGGCCCCGGCGCGATGGACAATCGCCGCGAGCCGCCAGACCCAAGGGATCCGCCGATGGCCTTCACCCTCCGGCAGTTGCAGTATTTCGTCTCGGTGGCCGAGCACGGCTCGGTCAGCCGCGCCGCCAAGGCGCTGGCGATCTCGCAATCCTCGGTCACCGAGGCGGTCAAGTTCCTCGAGGAGGACCTGGGTGTCCGGCTTTTCGAGCGCCATGCCCGCGGGCTGACCATCACCCACAAGGGTCACCAGTTCCTGCGCCATGCCGGGTCGATCCTGGCCGAGACCTCGGCAGCGCGCCGGGCGCTGGCGCTGCGCGACGACGAGATCACCGGCGCGCTGCAGCTCGGCGTGACCTCGCTGATGGCCGGCTACGTGATGTCCGACCTGCTGGCCCGCTACCGGCGCGCCAACCCGCAGGTCGCGGTCTCGGCCATCGAGGACAGCGGCGAATACCTGCAGCACCTGCTGATCGGGGGCGAGCTCGACGTGGCGGTGATGGTGCTGTCGCAGCGCCAGGACCGGCAGGCGCTGCAGGTCGAGATCCTCGACGTCTCGCCCTACCGCCTCTGGCTGCCGCTCGGCCATCCGCTCAGCCGGCAGGACAGCATCAGCCTGGACGACCTGGACGGCGAGCCGCTGATCATGCTCGACATCGACGAGATGGGCGAGGCGGCGATGACCCTGCTCTCGGCGCTCGGCCGGCGCCCCCGCATCGCCTTCCGCACCCGCTCGGTCGAGGCGGTGCGCAGCCTGGTGGCCACCGGCGCGGGGCTCGCGCTGCTGCCCGACCTGGTCTACCGGCCCTGGTCGCTGGAGGGCGACCGGATCGAATCGCGCGACGTCTCCGGCGCGCTGCCGGTGGTGCGGGTCGGCATGGCCTGGCGTCGGGGCTCGCCGCTCTCGCCCGCCGCGCGCGACTTCATCGCGATCGCGCAGGGGCAGCAGGGGGTCAGGGCGAAGTGAGGCCGGACGAAGCCGCCTCGCCTCTTGCGCCCAGGATCGCACTTGTTCGGGTGGCGCAAGCTCAAGGCTGGAGCGGGAGAAGTCCCGAAAAACCGCCTCGCCCCAGCACAGAGGATTGCGCCCGGCCCGAGGGCGGGGGCGATGAAATCGCGCCCGCCCTCGGGGGCGGGTCGGGCGCGATCCGGGGCTGCGCCCCGGAGAGGCCTGTGGGTCGCGAATCCCAATATCGCCGCATCTAAGTATATGAAGTGGCCTCAGGCGCGCACTTCGCGGCACCGCTCTGGAAAGACGAGGGACATTACAAGCCCCGCTCAATTCCGCTTTCCCTGACAACACCCCGCCGCCCAGATATCGGAAAAACCGATACCGCTCTTCTGATGTTTGGATTTGCGAATTTCCCGCCCCCGCCGCATGCTCGGGCAAACCACCGCGCCAAGGGGGCGCGCAAGATCACCACATGGGGGAGACGACGATGAAGGCGATTCTGAAAAACGGCACCGCGCTGGTGGCCGCCACGCTGATGACCGGCCCGGCCCTGGCCGCGGACATGCTGACCGAGATCGGACCGGGCGAGGGCCAGGTGAACATCGTGGCCTGGCCGGGCTATATCGAGCGCGGCGAGACCGACAAGGCCTTCGACTGGGTGACCGGCTTCGAGGAGGCGACCGGCTGCAAGGTCAACGTCAAGACCGCCAATACCAGCGACGAGATGGTGGCGCTGATGAACGAGGGCGGCTTCGACCTGGTCACCGCCTCGGGCGATGCCTCGCTGCGCATGGTCGCCGGCAAGCGCGTGCAGCCGATCAACATCGACCTGATCCCCAGCTGGGCCACGCTCGACGAGCGCCTCAAGAACGCGCCCTGGCACACGGTCGACGGGGTGCATTACGGCACCCCCTACATGTGGGGGCCGAACATCCTGATGTTCAACACCGAGACTTTCCCCGAGACGCCGCAGAGCTGGAACGTGGTCTTCGAGGAGATGACCCTGCCCGACGGCAAGACCAATGCCGGCCGGGTCCAGGCCTATGACGGGCCAATCCACATCGCCGACGCGGCCATGTTCCTGATGTTCCACAAGCCCGAGCTGGGCATCGTCTCGCCCTACGAGCTGAACCAGGAACAGTACGACGCCGCGCTCGAGCTGCTGCGCGCCCAGCGCAAGCTGGTGGCCCGCTACTGGCACGACGCCTTCATCCAGATCGACGACTTCAAGAACGAGGGCATGGTGGCCTCGGGCTCCTGGCCGTTCCAGGTCAACCTGCTGCAGGCCGATGGCGCGCCGGTGGCCTCGACCATCCCGCAGGAGGGCGCGACCGGCTGGGCCGACACCACGATGATGCATGTGGACGCGGCGAACCCCAACTGCAGTTACCTCTGGATGGAGCACAGCCTGGCCTCCAACCTGCAATCGGACCTCTCGGTCTGGTTCGGCGCCAACCCCTCGGTCCCCGCCGCCTGCACCGACGGGCGCGGCATGCAGACCGCCGAGGGCTGCACCGCCAACGGCATGGACGATTTCGAGCGCATCAAGTTCTGGCAGACCCCCGTGTCCGCCTGCGAGAGCCAGGGCGAGTGCGTGCCCTATTACCGCTGGGTCTCCGACTATATCGGCGTGATCGGCGGCCGCTGAGCCGCCCCCGCCTGCCCCTGCCGGTCCTTGGCCGGCGGGGCCCTGCACGGATATCCCATGACCTCTGCCGTCCGTTTCACCGGCGTTTCGCGCCATTTCGG
This sequence comes from Sedimentitalea sp., assembly GCA_020441165.1. Classification (GTDB taxonomy): domain Bacteria; phylum Pseudomonadota; class Alphaproteobacteria; order Rhodobacterales; family Rhodobacteraceae; genus JAGRMU01. The sequence goes on along the minus strand of JAGRMU010000342.1, from coordinate 2,511 downwards.
CTCCGTCCGCGCCGTGGACGGGGTCGATATCGACATCGCCGAGGGCGAGTTCTTCGCCATGCTCGGCCCCTCGGGCTCGGGCAAGACCACCTGCCTGCGCCTGATCGCCGGCTTCGAGCGCCCCACGGCGGGCGACATCGCGATCTTCGGGCAGTCGGCGCGCGACGTGCCGCCCTACCGGCGCCAGGTCAACACGGTCTTCCAGGACTACGCGCTCTTCCCGCATCTCAACGTCATCGACAATGTCGCCTACGGGCTGATGATCGCCGGCCGCCCCCGCACCGAGCGCCACCGCGCCGCCGAGGCGGCGCTCGACCTGGTCGCCCTGCCCGGCTACGGCACCCGCAAGCCTTCCGAGCTCTCCGGCGGGCAGCGCCAGCGGGTGGCGCTGGCGCGGGCGCTGATCAACCAGCCCAAGGTGCTGCTGCTGGACGAGCCGCTCGGCGCGCTGGATCTGAAACTGCGCGAGCAGATGCAGGACGAGCTCAAGACCCTGCAGCGCAAGCTGGGGATCACCTTCGTCTTCGTCACCCACGACCAGGGCGAGGCGCTCTCGATGGCCGACCGGGTGGCGGTCTTCGACCAGGGCCGCATCGTCCAGGTCGGCACGCCCGAGGACATCTACTACCGCCCCGAGGTGCCGTTCGTCGCCGATTTCGTCGGCTCCTCCAACGTGCTGCCGCCCGAGCTGACGCTGCGCCTGACCGGCCGGCGGGCGCCGGCCTCGCTGCGCCCCGAGGCGATCCGCCTCGCGGCCGAGGGCCATCCCGCCACGGTGCGCGCCACCTCCTTCCTCGGCACCGCCACCCGCGTGACCCTCGAGATGGACGGCGCCACCATGGTCGCCCTCTTGCCCCGCAGCGCGGACCTGCCCGCCCCCGGCGCGCGGGTGCACCTCACCTGGGCCGAGCGGGACCTGCACGTGATGGACGGCGCCCGATGAGCGCGGCGGAGGAGATACGGCGCGGCGGCCTGCTCGGGCGGGCCTCGGACGCGCTCTGGCGCAACGCGGGCCTGACCGTGCTGCTGCTGTTGCTGCCGCCGGCGCTCTGGCTCGGCATCGTCTATCTCGGCGCGCTCTTCGCGCTGCTGGCGCAGAGCTTCTTTTCCATCGACGAGTTCTCCGGCCTGATCGTCCGCGAATTCACCCTCAAGACCTATGCCGAGCTCTTCAGCCCGACGAATTTCGACATCATCCTGCGCACCGTGGTGATGGCCGCCGCGGTCACCGTCGCCGCCGCCATCGTCGGCTTTCCCATCGCCTATTACGCGGCGCGCTATGCCCGCGGCAAATGGAAGGCGCTCTTCTACCTCGGCATCATGCTGCCGCTCTGGTCGAGCTACCTGGTCAAGGTCTATTCCTGGAAGCTGATCCTGGCCAAGGAGGGCATCCTCAACTGGCTCTTCGAGACGCTGCACCTGGGCTGGCTGCTCAGCGCCTACCTGGCGCTGCCCGGCGTGGGGGGCAACTCGCTCTCGGTCAGCTGGACCGGCACCTTCCTGGTGTTCCTCTATGTCTGGCTGCCCTTCATGGTGCTGCCCGTGCAGGCGGCGCTCGAGCGGGTGCCGGCCTCGATGATCGAGGCCTCGGCCGATCTCGGCGCCACCCCGCGCCAGAGCTTTCGCCACGTCCTCTTGCCGCTGGCCATGCCCGGGGTGATCGCCGGGTCGATCTTCACCTTCTCGCTGACCTTGGGCGACTACATCATCCCGCAGATCGTCGGCAGCTCGCGGCGCTTCATCGGCCAGGCGGTCTATGCCTACCAGGGCACCGCCGGCAACATCCCGCTGGCCGCCGCCTTCGCGGTGGTCCCCATCGTGATCATGGGCTTCTATCTGTGGTTCGCCAAGCGGATGGGGGCCTTCAATGCGCTCTGATCCCGCGCCGCTCGGCCTCAAGATCGCCGCCGGGGCGGGGCTGGCCTTCCTGCACCTGCCGCTGCTCTTGATCTTCGTCTATGCCTTCACCACCGAGGACAAGTCCTACCAGTGGCCGCCCCCCGGGCTGACCCTGAAATGGTTCGCGGTGACCTGGAACCGCCCGGACGTCTGGGAGGCGCTGTCGCTGTCGCTGCGGGTGGCGGCGATCTCGACCGCCATCGCGCTGGTGCTGGGCACGCTCTGCGCCGCCGCGGTCAGCCGCACCCGCTTCTTCGGGCGCGAGGTTGTCTCGCTTCTGGTGATCCTGCCCATCGCCCTGCCCGGCATCATCACCGGCATCTCGCTGCGCTCGGCGTTCAACCTCGCCGACATCCCGTTCAGCTTCTGGACCATCGTGCTGGGCCATGCCACATTCTGCGTGGTGGTGGTCTACAACAACGCCGTCGCGCGGTTCCGCCGGGTCTCGGGCTCGCTGAGCGAGGCGTCGATGGATCTGGGTGCCAACGGCTTCCAGACCTTCCGCCACGTGATCCTGCCCAACATCGCCACCGCCCTCTTGGCCGGGGGGATGCTGGCCTTCGCGCTCAGCTTCGACGAGGTGATCGTCACCACCTTCACCGCCGGGCAGCA
>JAGRMU010000341.1 GCA_020441165.1 Sedimentitalea sp. | reverse complement strand
GCGAGAAGCGCGTCGAGGCGCTGCGGCTGGCGGACATCTTCCGCGCCAACGTGGTGGACAGCACCCTGGGCAGTTTCGTCTTCGAGATCACCGGCGCGCCGGAAAAGATCGACGCCTTCGCCGAGCTGATGCGCCCGCTCGGCCTGGCCGAGGTGGCGCGGACCGGGGTCGCGGCGCTGCTGCGCGGCGAGTGACCGGGCCCCGGACGGCGCCGCCGCTCAGGCGTGGCGCAGCATCGAATGCCGCGACGGGAAGGGGCTGGTCCGCCGGGTCATCGCGAAGGGGATGATCTCGGCCGAGCCCCGGGCCGCGGCCTCGCGCCCGGCGGCGCTGCACTGTTCGGGCTGGCGGCGTTGGGGCTGCATCCCGGCCAGGGTCTCGACGAGTTCCGGCAGCATCCCGTCCGACACCCGCCTCGGGTCCAGCGCCAGGCGCAGGTGCCGGTCGATGACCACCTCGAACTCGACCCAGTCGCCCGGCTCCAGCCGGACCGGCCCGTCACCCGCGGCCTTTCGGTAATAGGCAAGGTCGCCATGGTCTTCGCACCAGATCACGGCCTTGTGATCCTGGCTGTCGCTCCAGAGAACTACCCCATACATTTTTTCCGACCCATTTCCGTTTTTTTTACAACCTTGGGGTAAGTTGGGCGGTTCACACATCGTTAAGTCCGCGTCGTCGCGCCGGATTTTGTGTCAGCCCCGCAGACGATTTGACCTTGCTCCGCGCCAGATCTGACGCCAAATAGTGCTATGAGCAACAATCAGCCGAAGGCTGGCGGTCCGGGAGGCTTTCCCCCAGCGCCGCCGCCGTTCCGGAAGGCCGCCAGGGGTGGGCGGGAGATGACAGCAGAGACGCTTTCGCCGGCCGAGTTGCGCAACATGTTCGGCAAGAACCTGCGCGAGCTGTCCACGCAATACCCCTCGGTCTCCGAGCTGTCGCGGCAGCTTGGCATCAACCGCACCCAGTTCAACCGCTACCTGTCGGGCGAGAGCTTTCCGCGCCCCGACGTGCTCAACCGCATTTGCCTTTTCTTCGGCGTCGATGCGCGCATCCTGCTTGAGCCGGTCGAGACGCTCAGCAGCCGCGGCCTGGTGCTGAACGGGCCGGTGCTGCGCGACTTCCTCGGCACCGGGGTGAACGAGCTGAGCGAAGAGCTGTTCCCCTCGGGCTTCTACCGCTTCTCGCGCCGCAGCTTTCTCAATGACGGCCAGTTCCTGGTCGGCCTGGTCCGGGTCTTCCGGCAGGACGGCGTCGCCTATGTGCGCGGCTTCGAGGCGCGCGAGGCGATCCGCCAGCAGGGACTGCCGATGCAGGCGCGCGCGCGCGAGTTCCGCGGCTATGCCGCGCGCCAGGAGGATGGCGTGGCGATGGTCATCTCGCGCCGCGGCGCGATGACCTGCTCGTTCAACTTCCTCGCCCGCGTCGCCTCGTTCGAGAACAACTACTGGGTCGGCTATGCCACGCGGACGGTGCGCGAAACCACCAACGGGCTGCGCGCCGCGCGCATGGTCTACGAGCATCTCGCATCGAAGCCGGATGTGATCCTGCCGGCGGCGCGCGCGGCGGGGTTCAAGACCGCCGAGGAGCTTCCCCCCTTCCACCGGCGCCTGCTGCAGACCGGCGATCCGTTCCGCTGATCCAGGGGCTTACTGGGAGCCCGCCGGAGTTGGAGGGATCGGCCCGTCGTCTGCTAGTCGGAGTTGAGTCTCGTCAGAACGCCCTTCCTCCGGCGCGGAGGATCTCGCTCCGGAGGGATGAGTCCGGAACTCCCCGTCCTCTTCTAAAGACCCCGCGCCAGCTCCGCGAAGAGCCGCTCGACATCGCCGGCGCCCGTCACCACGCCGGGCGAGAAGCGCAGGATCGGGCCGCGGCAATCGGCATGGATCGCAGCCGACCGCAGCCGCGCCACCAGCCGGGCCGGGTCGGCGCCCTTGGGCAGGCGCAGCATGACGCTGCCGCCGCGCCGCTCGCGCGCGCGCGGACTGGCCAGGGCCAGGTCGGCGGCGTCGGCCCGCTCGATGATCTCGGCGCAAAGCGCGCGGTTGTGGGCCAGCAGGCTGCCCGCGGGCTGGCGCGCGTGCCAGCGCAGCGCCGGGACCGCGCCGATGCAGGCCAGCACCGACGGGGTGCCATGATCGAAGCGCCGCACATCCGGCGCATAGGCGAACCCGTCGAGGTCCCAGGCGAAGGGGTCGGCCTGCGAGAACCAGCCCCGCAGCTCGGGCCGGCAGCGGGCGATCAGCTCGGGGCGCATCTGCAAGATCCCGGCGCCGGGCGGGCCGCACAGCCATTTCAGCGAGGTCGAGATCGCGAAATCCACCGGCGTCTCGGCCAGCGAGAAGGGCAGGATGCCGATCCCCTGGGTCAGATCCACGCCGACCAGGCTGCCCATCTTGCGGCCATGGGCAAGCAGCGCGTCGAGATCGCAGCGATGCGAGGCGGTGGAGGTGACGAAGGTCAGCAACGCAAGGCCGACATCCGCGCCCCAGGCCGCGATCATGTCAGCGTCGCGCACCCAGGTCTTGCCGGGGCGCAGCGGCACGGTGTGCAGGTCAAAGCCGAAACGCGGCGCAAGGCCCGCCAGCAGGAAATGCAGGC
>JAGRMU010000340.1 GCA_020441165.1 Sedimentitalea sp. | reverse complement strand
GCCTTGATGCGCAGCTCGCGCTGCACGTCGAGCAGGGACTTGCCCATCGTCGCCCGCTCGCCCCGCATGGTATCGCCGAGGCGCAGCTCGAAATCGTCGAAGCCCTTCAGCTCCACGGTGTCCTGATCGTCCGATTCGCGCTGGGAATTGCGCCCAATCATCTCGCTGCCCCGTTTGACCTGCCGCACATCCGCCGAACCGCCGAGGCGATTCGTTCATTCTTTTTATTGCAGTCAGGCTAACACACTGTAGCCGAATTGCACATAGTCAGCGGATCTTAGCCGGTCAGCTGGGCACGATTGAGGGCACATTGGGACCAAAGTGCATCCATCGCCCGCACCAGACCGTCGATCTCGTCGGGCCCGTGCACCGGCGAGGGCGTGAACCGCAGCCGCTCGGTGCCGCGCGGCACAGTGGGGAAGTTGATCGGCTGGACATAGATGCCGTGATCCTCGAGCAGCATGTCGCTGAGCCGCTTGGTATGGACCGGATCGCCGACCATCACCGGCACGATGTGGCTGCCATGGTCGATGATCGGCAGGCCCAGCCCCTTGAGGCGCAGCTTGAGGATCTTCGCCTGGGTCTGGTGCCGTTCGCGCAGTTCGGGATGCTGCTTGAGCCAGGCCACCGAGGCCGCCGCCCCCGCCGCCACCACCGGCGGCAGCGAGGTGGTGAAGATGAAGCCCGGCGCATAGGAGCGGATGGCGTCGCACATCTTGAACGAGGCGGCGATATAGCCGCCCATCACGCCGTAAGCCTTGGCCAGGGTGCCGTTGATGATGTCGATGCGGTGCATCAGCCGGTCGCGCTCGGCCACGCCGGCGCCGCGGGGCCCGTACATGCCCACCGCGTGCACCTCGTCGATATAGGTCAGCGCGCCGAACTCCTCGGCCAGATCGCAGATCGCCGCGATCGGGCCGAAATCGCCGTCCATCGAGTAGATCGATTCGAAGGCGATCAGCTTGGGCGCGGCGGGATCGTCGGCAGCCAGCAATTCGCGCAGATGCGCCACGTCGTTGTGGCGGAAGATCCGCTTGGCGCCGCCATTGCGGCGCACCCCCTCGATCATCGAGGCGTGGTTCAGCTCGTCCGAATAGATGATCAGGCCCGGGAACAGCTTGGGCAGGGTCGAGAGCGTCGCGTCGTTGGCGATATAGGCCGAGGTGAAGAGCAGCGCGCTTTCCTTGCCGTGCAGGTCGGCCAGTTCCGCCTCGAGCCGCTTGTGATAGACCGTGGTGCCCGAGATGTTGCGGGTGCCGCCCGACCCGGCGCCGGTCGCCTCCAGCGCCTCGTGCATCGCCTCCAGGACCACCGGGTTCTGGCCCATGCCGAGGTAGTCGTTGCCGCACCAGACGGTGATCTCGCGCTGGCTGCCGTCGGGGCGGGTCCAGATCGCATGCGGGAAGTGGCCGTTGCGGCGTTCGATGTCGATGAAGGTGCGATACCGGCCCTCTGCATGCAGTCGGCCAATGGCGGTGTCGAGTTTCGCGGTATAGTCCACCGGCTCTCCTCCCTCTGGTTGCGCCGTCCTGGACGACAATCGGGCGGCAGCGGGCCGCATCCGCACGCCGGAATGACTACAGATCGCGCGCGCCTTGTTCAACCGGTTACTCAAGGTCGCCTTGTCGCAGCAATGATCTGGATCAATTCGGCCGGCCCCGGCGCAAAGGTACGGAATACCTTACTACCGGTAAGGCGGCACTGGGGTAAGCTTCATACTGTTCTTGATTGTTTTTTTGTTTTTTGGGAATCCGCTTCGGGTTCGACGTATTGTCTTCAAGAGTTTGCATCCCCCGGCACCCGCCAAGGGATGCGCGTTCCCTCAACTGCCCTTCAGGGCGCACGACACTGGCCCGGCCGTCGCGGCGGCCGGGCCGCGGGACCGAAGGCGCTGCGCGCCGGATCGCTCCCCCCTCATCCCGTCATCTCGCAGGACCCGCCCGGCCGGCACTGGACACGCGCCCGCCGGCTGATACGGTGCGCCCAGCCGTTGCAGAGGAGCCTCGCCCATGTCCCTTGACGCCGTCCTGACGCGTATCGATGCCGACCTGTCCGCCGCCACCGACCGGCTGATGGAGCTGCTGCGTATTCCGTCGATCTCGACCGATCCCGCCTTCAAGCGCGATTGCGACCGCGCCGCGGACTGGCTGGTGGCCGAGCTGAACCGGCTCGGGGTGGCAACGGAAAAGCGCGCAACGCCCGGCCATCCCATGGTCGTTGGCCATGCCGAGGGCGACGGGCCGCACCTGCTGTTCTATGGCCATTACGACGTGCAGCCGGTCGATCCGCTTTCGCTCTGGGACCGCGACCCTTTCGATCCCGAGTTGCAGGACACGCGCGGGGGGCGGGTGATCCGCGGGCGCGGCGCCAGCGACGACAAGGGACAGCTGATGACCTTCGTCGAGGCCTGCCGGGCCTGGAAGGCGGTGCACGGATCGCTGCCCTGCAAGCTGACCTTCTTCCTGGAGGGCGAGGAGGAATCCGGCTCGCCCTCGCTGGTGCCCTTCATGAAGGCCCATGCCGACGAGCTGAGTGCCGATATCGCACTGATCTGCGATACCTCCATGGTCTCGCGCGGGGTGCCGTCGATCGCCTCGCAGCTGCGCGGGATGCTCAAGGACGAGTTCACCATCATCGGGCCGCGCATCGACCTGCATTCGGGGCATTACGGCGGCCCCGGTCTCAACCCCTTGCGCGAGATCGCGCGGATCGTCGCCTCCTTCTATGATGAGGAGACTGGGCGGGTCGCGGTCGAGGGTTTCTACGAGGGCGTCCACGAGGTGCCCGAGGAACAGTTGCGCCAGTGGCAGAATTGCGGCTTCGACGAGGCCGAGTACCTGACCTCGGTGGGCTACAGCCGGCCCCATGGCGAGAGGGCCTATTCCACGCTCGAGCAGCAATGGGCGCGCCCGACGCTCGAGGTGAACGGGCTCTGGGGCGGCTATAACGGCGCCGGATCGAAAACCGTGATCCCCTCGGAGGCGCATTGCAAGATCACCTGCCGGCTGGTCGGCGACATGGACCCGGACGCCCTGCGTGCCAAGATCCGCGCCCATGTCGAGGCCCGGCTTTCGACCGATGCCAAGCTGCGCTGGGACAAGGATCTCGAAGGCTCGCCCGCCTCGGTGATGAACATCGACCGGCCCGAATTCGAGGCCGCGCGCCGGGCGCTGACCGAGGAATGGAACCGCGAGGCGGTGTTCTGCGGGATGGGCGGGTCGATCCCGATCGCCGGCTATTTCAAGTCGATCCTGGGGCTCGACGCGATGCTGATCGGCTTTGCCAATGACGACGACGCGATCCATTCGCCCAACGAAAAATACGACCTGCGCAGCTTCCACAAAGGCATCCGCAGCTGGGCCCGCATCCTCGACGCGCTGCGCTGAGCCCGCGATGTCCGTCCTGCCCGGCTTCACCGACCACAGCGCCGAGGTAAACGGCCAGACCATCGCCTATTCCCGCGCCGGCGACGGGCCGCCGGTGCTGCTGCTGCACGGATTTCCCCAGACACGGGCGATGTGGCGCGGGGTGGCGCCGGCGCTGGCCGCGCGGTTCACCGTGATCGCCGCCGATCTGCGCGGCTATGGCGCCAGCTCCAAGCCCGAGGGGGTGGCCGCCTATACCTTCCGGCAGATGGCCGCAGACCAGCGCAGGCTGATGCAGGCGCTGGGGTTCGAGGCCTTCCATCTGGTCGGCCACGACCGCGGCGCGCGCACCGCGCATCGCCTGGCGCTGGATGCGCCGGGGGCGGTGCAGAGCCTGACGCTGATGGACATTGTGCCCACCCATCACCTGCTCTCGCATCTCGGCCGCGAGGTGGCAGCGGCCTATTACCACTGGTTTTTCCTCGCCCAGACCGCGCCCGTCCCCGAAACGCTGATCGGCCACGATCCCGATCACTTCTTCGAGACCTGCCTGACCGGATGGGGCGGCGCCACGCTGGAGGATTTCGACCCCGAGGCGCTCTATGCCTATCGCCAGGGCTGGCGCTGGCCCGATACCATCGCCGCCATGTGCAACGACTACCGCGCCGCACTCGCCCATGATTTCGACCACGACGCCGCGGATCTCGGCCGGCGCGTCGGCTGCCCGGCGCTGGTTCTCTACGGCGTCGACGGCGCCATGGCCCGCCACTACGACGTGCCGGCCACCTGGGCGGACCGGCTGGAGAACATGCGCGCCCGGGCAATGCCGGGCGGTCACTTCTTCGTCGACCTGCATCCCGAGGAGACAGCCGATGCCTTGCTCGACTTCCTGCCCGCACAGGCCGGCGCCGCATGATCGCGGCCCGCGTTCCCCATTGCAGTCGCGCCCCCGCGCCCCATCTCGGGGCAGCAGACCCGCAAACCGCCGCAAGACACATCCCGCAGCAAGAAAAGAGAATGTCCCATGTTTCGATTTCCGCACCTGGCCCTGCCTGCCCTGGCCGTCGCCGCCGGGCTGACCGCCCTGCCCGCCTTGGCGTCGTCTACGGGCGATGAGGCCGGCATGATCACGGTCACCGGGCAGATCGCCTATCGCCAGCGCATCGCGCTGCCCCCCGGCAATGTCGCCACCGTGACGATCCAGGATGTCGCGCGCGCCGACGCGAAGGCGCCGGTCATTGCCGAGACCACCGTGACCGACCGGCAGGTGCCGATCCCGTTCGAGGTTCAGGTGGCACCGGAGGCGCTGGAACACCCGAGCAGGCTGGCGCTGCGGGCCACGATCCACGATGCGCAGGGCGCGCTGCTCTGGACCACCGACACTCATATCCCGGTGGATCCAGGCCAACCGGAGATCGATCTGGGGATGATCGAGCTGGTGCAGGTCGCCGCCAGGACGACCGCCGCAGAAGCCTCCTATCAGTGCGGAGACCGCACGGTATCCGGGCGCTTCGAGGGCGACGCGCTGACCCTGACGCTGGACGGGACCGAATACGCCCTCGTCAACGTCAGATCGGCGTCAGGCGCCAAATACGAGACGGCCGACGGCAAGGTGATGTTCTGGGAGAAGGGCGAGGACGCCCTGCTGGAACTGGACGGCACCGGCCTCCAGGACTGCACCCGGATCGCGGACACGGCCAGCCGGCTGACCGGCGCGGAATGGCGCGTCGAGGATCTGAACGGCGCCGGGGTGATCGACAACGCCCAGACCACGCTCACTTTCGACGCTGACGGCAGCGTCTATGGCAGCGGCGGCTGCAACCGCTACAACGGTGGCTTCGAACTGGACGGCGACACGCTCAAGATCGGGCCGGTGGCCGCGACCCAGATGGCCTGCGCCGAGGCGGTCAGCAACCAGGAATGGACCTTCTTCCAGCTCCTGGACGCGCCGCTCACCGTGTCCTTCTCCGAGACCGGCGCCCTGATCCTGACCGCCGACGACGGACGCGCGATCACCGCGCGCCAGTAGTGCCGGGCGCGGCTGCGGTGCCGCGAAAGGATCCGGGGCACCTGCTCCGGATCGCTCAAGTGCCGGGATGGGACGGGCGGGGCCACAGCGCTGCGCCCGGCTCAGACCAGCCCGACGAACCGGTCCGGCAAGACATACTGGGTGTCGAACTCAGGGCGCTCGAAAGCCCAGAAGCCGGTCTCGCCGCGCGGCGCCCAGCTCCGGTGCATCCGCTTGCGCAGGGGGCGCAGGTCGAAGCCCTCCTGCAAGCGAAGCCCAGCGAAGGCGTCGAAGACCGCGCGATCCTCGCCGCGCGCCTCGGCGAACCAGTGCCGCCCGATCGCCGCCTCCTTGACGGTGGCGCCGGTGGCCGCGGCGGCGGCGTTGCGGCGGTCCATGGCCTGGCGATAGGCGTCGAAATCGCAGTATTTCAGGTGCAGGAGATAGAGATGATCCGGCGTGTGCAGCTTCGGGTACTGGGTGAAATGCCCGCCCCGCGCGATCTTGGTACCCGCCGAGACCACGCAGGGCTTGGAATAATGCGGCGCGGGACGCACATGCCGGCGCGGCCCGAGGATGGCGCCCGCCACCGGATCGGGCTCACGGTCGATGCGATGGATGACCTCGAGCCCCAGCGGCGTCAGAACCCGCCCGCCCGGCATCTGCCGCAGGAACCCCGCAAGATCGGCGCCGGCCTCGGGATCGAGCACCACCAGCTCGTCCACGTCGCCGACGATCACATGGGTATAGTAGCAGCGCAGCCCCATGACGAAGTTGTTCAGCATCCGCCAGCGCTTCATGTCGAAGTTCCGGTGCGGATCGCCGGGAATGCCGATCACGTTGCACCCGGCCGCCAGATCGGCGACCTCGGCGCCGCGCCCGTGATTGATCACATAGCAGTTCTCGCGCCCGAAAAGCCCGCCGTAATGGCGCAGCCAGGCCTTCAGGAAGAAGGCATCGTCTCGCACCATGGTCAGGGCGGCGGCGGTCTGCATCGCGGCGATCGGCTCCAAGGTTTCGCCAAAGGATTAACCAAGCTAGGGCTATATGAGAATCACTTAATGCAACGTGACGGCCCGATGTGACGCAGACGCACCCCGCCCATATCCCCACCGGGTTCGCCCGGACCGGCCTTGTCGTGCAGCGCGCCGGGCCGGTTCCGACCCGGTTCCAGGTGCTGGGCGAGCGCTCGTCGGGCACCAATTTCGTCAAGCGCCTGCTCGGGCGGAACTCTGCGCTGCGGCCCACCGAGGCGCTGGGGTGGAAACACGGGAGCCCATCGGCGATCGCGATCCCAGCCGATCTCGCCGTGATCTGCGTGGTGCGCAATGCTGCCGACTGGGCGCTCTCGATGCATGCCAAACCCTGGCATGCGACGCCGGAGTTGCAAGCCTTGCCCTTTTCGCAATTCCTCCGGGCCGAGTGGCGCAGCGTCATCGACCGACCGGGGTATTTCCCCGGCGCCGCCGACCCTGGCGTTCTCGGCCGCCCCCTGCAGGCGGATCGTGATCCGGTGACCGGTGCAGCCTATGACACCCTCTTCGCGCTGCGGCGCGGCAAGCTCGCCGGGCTCCTCAGCCATCTGAACCGCGAATGCACCTGTGCGCTGGTTCGGCTGGAGGCGGTGCAGGCCGATCCCGAGGCGTTGCTCGACGCGCTGCTGGACGGGCTCGGGCAACCGCCCCGCGGCGCCGCCTTCCGCCCGGTCTACAAGCGGCTCGGCGCCAGGTTCCGGCCCGCGGTCGCCGCGCGCCCGGCGACACCGCAGACGTTTTCCCGCGAGGACCGCGCCTTCATGGCCCGAGAACTCGACAGCGCGCAGGAAGCCGCCCTCGGCTATGTCTATTAATCGGTATCCGGAATATGGCGCGGTTGACGGGACTCGAACCCGCGACCCCCGGCGTGACAGGCCGGTATTCTAACCAACTGAACTACCACTCCAAAAACTTGGTGGGTGCTGCAGGGAT
>JAGRMU010000054.1:564-8723 GCA_020441165.1 Sedimentitalea sp. | reverse complement strand
TTCTACCAGCTCGACCTCGAGATGAGCTTCGTCACCCAGCAGGACGTGTTCGACGCGATCCAGCCGGTGCTGGCGGGCATCTTCGAGGAGTTCGGCGGCGGCCGGGTGGTCGACCGGGTCTGGCCGCAGATCTCCTATCGCGACGCGGCGCTCTGGTACGGCACCGACAAGCCCGACCTGCGCAACCCGATCAAGATGCAGGACGTCTCCGAGCATTTCCGCGGCTCGGGCTTCGCGATCTTCGCGCGGCTTCTCGAGCACGAGGGCAACGAGATCCGCGCGATCCCGGCCCAGGGCGGTGGCAGCCGCAAGTTCTGCGACCGGATGAATGCCTTTGCCCAGAAGGAAGGCCTGCCGGGGATGGGGTATATTTTCTGGCGAAAATCCGCAGGTGGGCCGATTCTCGAAGGCGATCCGATGTTTGGCGAAGGTCCAGAGTCTGAAACCAAGGAAGCGATGGAGGCCCAGTACAAACTTTGGGTCGAACGTGGACATTCCGGCATGGAGGCGGCGGGCCCGCTGGCCAAGAACATCGGCCCCGAGCGCACCGAGGCGATCCGCCAGCAACTGGGCCTCGGGGTCGGCGATGCGGCCTTCTTTCTCGGCGGCAAGCCCGGCGATTTCGAGGCCATCGCCGGCAAGGCCCGCACCGAGATCGGGCGCGAACTGGGGCTGATCGACGAGAACCGCTTCGCCTTCGCCTGGATCGTCGATTTCCCGATCTACGAGCGCGATCCCGAGACCGGCCGCGTCGATTTCGAGCACAACCCCTTCTCGATGCCGCAGGGCGGCATGGCCGCGCTCGAGGGCGATCCCGAGGACGTGCTGGGCTATCAGTACGATCTGGCGTGCAACGGCTACGAGATCGTCTCGGGCGCGATCCGCAACCACATTCCCGAGATCATGTTCAAGGCCTTCGAGATCGCCGGCTATGACGAGGCCGAGGTGCGCAAGCGGTTCGGCGGCATGGTCAACGCCTTCCGCTTCGGCGCCCCGCCCCATGGCGGCTGCGCGGCGGGCATCGACCGCATCGTGATGCTGCTGGCGGACGAGGCCAACATCCGCGAGGTCATCATGTTCCCGANNCCAGCGCGCCGAGGACCTGATGATGAACGCGCCTTCCGAGGCGAGCAGCGAGCAGCTGATGGAGCTGCACCTGCGGGTGCTGCCCCGCGAGGACTGAGCGCGCTCAGTCCTCGAGACTGTCGGCGACCTTCTCGTCGACCAGCTTCCGTTCCTCGGCCTTGCGCGCGCGGAACCGCTTGCCATAGCCCTCGACCTCCGCGCCGTCGATCACCTCGCGGGCGCGGGTGAAGACCTCGTTCTCTTCCTCGTCCATGTGATGCTCGTAGTCGTGCTTGAGCTGCTTGAATTTCGTCAGCCAGCCGGGCGAGGACATGTCGGTGTCGTTCAATTCCTCCATCAGGTCGTCGAGCTGCTGGTGCTCGTGCACCGAATGGCGCGCGGCGTCCTGGCCCCAGGTCTTGCTCATCAGCTTGGAATAGAAGGTTTCCTCTTCGGCGGCGGCGTGGGATTTCACGTCGCAATAGAACGTGCGCCAGGCGGTGTTGCGCGCGGCGCTGTCGCCGGAGGTGTCGGCGATTTGCGACAGAAGCTTGCGGTGATGGTCGTGGTCCTTGCGGATTTCCTCATAGATCGACATCGGGAGTCCCTTCTGGTTTGTCCTTCGGGCGCAACGCCGGAGGGCACATCCGGGTTCCCGCAAGGGGTGCGCCGTGGTCCGAACATCGCGCTTGCGGGTGCCTGCGCCCGGGCCTAGCCTGCGCCCATGCGCGATCCCGATCCCTCCCGCCCCCTCGGTGCGCCGGTCCCGGACTGGACCCCGCCGCCCGCCCCCGCGGGCGCGGTTCTCGAAGGGCGGTATGTCCGGCTCGAACCGCTCTCGGCCGAGGCTCACGCCGAGCCGCTCCACCGCGCCTATGCCGGGCATGACGCGCTCTGGGATTACATGCCCTACGGGCCCTTTGCCTCCGCGCAGGACTATGGCGACTGGATCGCCGCGACGGTGGCGGACAAGGCGCATCTCTTCTACGCGATCCGCGATCTGGAAACCGGGGACTGGGGCGGCGTCGCCAGCTACTTGCGGATCGCGCCGGCGGCGGGGTCGATCGAGGTCGGGAACATCAACTATGCCCCGGCGCTGCAGCGCAGCCGCGCCGCGACCGAGACCATGGCGCTGATGATGGACTGGGCCTTCGAGGCGGGCTACCGGCGCTACGAGTGGAAGTGCAACGCGCTCAACCGCCCCTCGCGGATCGCGGCGCAGCGGCTCGGTTTCAGCTACGAGGGCATCTTCCGGCAGATGATGGTGGTCAAGGGCCGCAACCGCGACACCGCCTGGTTCGCGATCATCGACAGTGAGTGGCCGGCCCTGCAGGCGGCCTATCACGCCTGGCTGGATCCCGCGAATTTCGACGCGGACGGCCGCCAGCGCCAGCGGCTCAGCGAGTTGACACGGCCGCTTCTGGCCGCGACCGATCCCGCGCTCTGAGCGCGTGCGCCCGGCTCAGCGGCGGGCCGGAAGGCGTCGTCCCAATGCCGGAGGCTGCGCGCCGCGGCGGGCCGCGCGGTCGGCGAGACGGGCCTGCACGTAGAGCGCCACCGCGAGGCTGATCAGCGCAAGAAGGCAGGTCTCGAGCATTTCAGATCGCCCGCTTCTGCTGCAGCCGGTCCTGCACCAGCCCGGCGATGCGCGCCATGTCGGCGGTCACCGGCGAGCCGGTGGCGCGGGCGCGGGCCAGGTCGTCGGCGGCGCTGGCCAGGGCCGCGTCATTGGCGCTGCGGGCGACGCCGCTGACGAATTGCGCCACGTAGTCCAGCATCTTGCCCTCGGCCCGCTCGCTGATCACGTCGGCCACATGCGCCATGTCGTCCTGATAGGCGATGCGGTCGGGGCAGATCTCGATATCGGGCAACTCGCGCGGCCCGGCCGGCCGGCGCTCGGGCGGCAGGCAGGCCAGAAGCGCGTTCTGGAAGGCCGCGAGCGAGGTCAGCGGCTTGGCGAGGAAGCCGTCGGCGCCTGCCGCGATCGCCGCCTCCTCGGCGAAATCGTCGCCCGAGGTGCCGAGGATCACGCTGACCCGCGGCGAAGCGCGCGAGACCTCCTCGATCAGGTCCACCCCCGAGCCGTCGGGCAGGCCGAGATCGACGATGATCACCGAGGGGCGATAGACCTGCAGGTGCCGGCGCGCCGATTTCAGGCAGTCGGCGCGCCGGATCCGGGCGCCGCTGCGCAGACACATCAGCCGGATCGCCTCGCAGGCATAGCGGCTGTCTTCGACCACGAGGATGGTGAGGCCCAGCAGCGGCCGGGTTGGGGTCGGCAGGCTGTAGCGGGCAGCGAACGGGTCCGAATCGTCCATGGGATGGCTCCTCTCAGCGAACAGAGTCCCGAGGCTAGAACCCGATGGCTAACACGAGGTTAATGCCGGCGAGGGGGCTTGCCCTTGCGGCCCCCGCGCCGCATAACCCGTGCGGACCGCAAGCCAGGGAGAGCGCCCATGATCGGCCGTCTGAACCATGTCGCCATTGCCGTGCCCGATCTCGAAGCCGCCTCGGCGCAGTATCGCGACGCCCTCGGCGCACGGGTCGGCGCCCCGCAGGACGAGCCCGAGCACGGGGTGACGGTGGTGTTCATCGAGCTGCCGAACACCAAGATCGAACTGCTCTATCCCTTGGGCGAGAACAGCCCGATCGCCGGGTTCCTCGAGAAGAACCCGTCGGGCGGCATTCACCACATCTGCTACGAGGTCGAGGACATCCTGGCGGCGCGCGATCATCTCAAGGCGACCGGCGCGCGCGTGCTGGGCAGCGGCGAGCCGAAGATCGGCGCCCATGGCAAGCCGGTGCTGTTCCTGCACCCGAAGGATTTCAACGGCTGCCTGGTCGAGCTGGAACAGGTCTGAGCGGGGCAGGGGGACGGCGATGGCAATCACCTCGGCAATCGTGCTCTACGCGGTCATCTGGACGCTGACCTTCTTCGTGGCGCTGCCGATCCGCCTGACCACCCAGGGCGATGCCGGCGAGGTCGAGCCCGGCACCCATGCCGGCGCGCCGCAGGTGCACCACCTGCGCAAGAAGGCCCTGATCACGACCCTCGTCGCGCTGGCGATCTGGGCCGTCGTCGTCGTGATCGTGCTGTCGGGCTGGATCAGCGTGCGCGACATCGACTGGTTCGGCCGGATGGACCCGCAGGGCTGAGCGCTGCGGCTCAGCGCCGGCCCGTCATGTGATAGATGTGGGTGAAGGTGGCCGCGCCCAGGATCGGGATCAGCAGGTTCACCAGCGGCACCGAGAGCGGGATCGCCATCAGCGTGCCCGCCGCCCAGATCGTGCCGCTGTTGCGGGCCCGCAGCCGTTTTGCCTCGGCGCGCCCGACGCGGCGCATCGCCGCCAGGGTGTAGTACTCGCGGCCCAGCAGGAACCCGTTCAGCGCCCAGAAGATCAGCGGCGCGGCGGGGGTGAAGATCACGTAGAGCACCAGCGCCACCAGGTTGGCGGCGATCAGGATGCCGAGGAAGCTCAGCGTGTCGCGCACGCTGTCGGCGAAGCCGACCGGCGCGGCGGCGGGCAGGTGCGGATAATGCTTGTCCTCGACCGCCTGCGCCACCTGGTCGAGGAACATCGAGGTGATCGCCGAGGCCACCGGCACCATCAGCACCACCGAGAGGACCAGCATCACCAGCAGCGAGGACCAGCCGGCCAGGTCGTTCAGCCAGCGCACCTCGCCCAGCAGCGGCAGACGCGCGTCCTCGCCCACCAGCCAGCCGACCAGCTGCATCACCCCGGCGCTGGCCGCGAAGAGCAGCGCCAGGGTCAGCGCCACGCCCAGCAGCAGCACCCGGCGGAAGCGCGGATCGCCGATCTGGCCGAGCGCCAGCAGGAAGGCGCGCAGGATCATGCGTCGAGCCAGCTGGTGATGGCGGCGATGTCGGGGCGGGGCCGCTCGGGCGGGGCGCTGGTCTCGGTGCCGATATGGATAAAGCCGGCGATGTGCTCGTTCTCCGCCAGCCCCAGCCCCTCGCGGCAGAAGCCGGGATCGTGGGCCACCCAGCCGGTCAGCCAGTTCGCGCCCCATCCCGAGGCCAGCGCCGCGTTCAGCAGCGCCAGGCACACCGCCCCGGCGGAATAGCTCTGCTCGATGGCCGGGATCTTGTCCGAGGGTTTCTGCACCTCGATCACCGCCACCGCGAGATGGCCCTGGTCGAACTGGCTGCGCGCCTTGGCGATCTCCTCCCCGGGCTTGCCGAGGGCGGCGCCGCGCGCCCCGGCCAGATCGGCCAGCCGCGCCATCGCCGCCCCCTCGATCACGATGAAGCGCCACGGCTCGAGCTTGCCGTGATCGGGGCTGCGCGCGGCGGCGGCCAGGATCGGCATCAGCTGGTCGCGGGTCGGCACCGGCAGGGACAGGGTCTTGGCGGGGCGCGAGCGCCGGTTCAGCAGGAAGGACAGCGCGGCGGGATTGCGGTCGGGCATGGGCGCGGGTCTCCTTGCGCGGCGGTTCGGGTCACATCTCGGTGACGCGGGCGCGCGTTTCAAGGTCAATCCTTCGTCACCGGCCGGGTTTCGCGTCGATCGGCCGCGCCGCATGTGCGATGCTGGGCCGTCCGACACGCCAGATAGGGGAGGATGCCGTGACCCGAGGCAAGGCTCTTTCGCTGACCGCCGGCGCCGTTTTGGGTGCCCTTTCTGCCTGCGCGCCGATGGAGGACGTCGCACCCGCGCCGGACGCGGCGCAAGCCACCGCCGGGCTGGCGCCGCCGCCGGGCCGCACGCCGGCCGAACGCGCCGAGGCCCGCGCCTACTATCGCGGCCCGCGCGGCGAGGAATTCTAGAGCGTGGCCCGGGCGATCCCGCGCGATCTGCCGGATCTGAGCGATTTCGCCCGCGCGGGGGCGCACATCGCGGTGCGGGTGACTCCCGGGGCGGCGCGCCCGTCGCTCACGCGCGAGGATGGGGGCCTGCGCGCCCGTGTCACCGCACCCCCGGAGGGCGCCAAGGCCAATGCCGCGGTGCAGGCGCTGCTGGCCGCGGCGATGGGCGTCGCGCCATCGCATCTGGTGCTGCTGCGCGGCCAGAGCGCGCGGCTCAAGCTCTTCGCCTATGTCCCGCCTTCGGACGCCGCGTCGCGGAGCTGATAGACCCCCTCCGGCAGGTCGAGCGCGGCGGCCAGATCGCGCAGCTGCTCGGGCGAGAGGGTGATCTTCTGCATCTGTTCTGTGCGCGGATCGAACTGTTCGACGGTGACGCATTCGGCGAAACTGTTGATGATCACGTCTTCCTGAAGCGGCGCCGACCCCTCGTCGACGAGGGTGATCACGGTGGCATCGAATTCGTGCTCAATCGAAAACATGCCCGCAGAGTGACGCCGCCGCCGGGACAATGCAAGCCGCGCGGGCGCGGCAATTGCACTGGAAGACCGGCGCCGCTGTGATACATCTGGCCGGGGTCCGGGCTGGCCGGACCGCATGGTGAGGGGCGCGGGACGATGGGCGGTATCGGCGGTTCGGTTCGGTGTGCGTCCGTGCTTGCCCTGGCCCTCGGGCTTTCCGGCTGCGGCGTCGCCGTGGTCACCGCCCCGTCCCCGGCGCCGGTTGAGCAGCCCACCGAATGGGCGATGACGCCCGAGCAGGCGGCGCGCAGCTTCGAGCGGGTGGTCCAGGCGGTCGAGCCGGTGGCCGAGGAGGAATGCCGGCGCCGGACGGTCGGCGCCAATTGCGATTTCCGGATCGGCGTCGACACAAGGCCCTACGTGCCGGCCAATGCCTACCAGACCGTCGACGACGCGGGCCGGCCGGTGGTGATCTTCACCATCGCGCTGATCGCCAGCGTCCAGAACGCCGACGAGCTGGCCTTCGTGATGGGACACGAATCGGCCCATCACATTGCCGGGCACCTCGACCGGCAGCGGATCAACGCCGAGGCCGGCGCGGTGATCTTCGGCGAACTGGCGAGCCTCACGGGGGGCGGCGCGCGCGATGTCGCCACCGCCCAGGAGCTTGGCGCAGAGATCGGCGCGCGCACCTATTCGAAGGAATTCGAGCTGGAGGCGGACGAGCTGGGCACGATCATCACCTATCGCGCCGGCTTCGATCCGATGCTGGGCGCGGCCTTCTTCGCGCGCATCCCCGATCCCGGCGACCAGTTCCTGGGCAGCCACCCGCCCAATGCCGCGCGGCTCGAGGCGGTGGCGCGCACCATGCGCGGGCTGAAGGGCTGACGGCGCGGGGCGCCGGTTGACCTGCATCAAGGAAATTCGGGCCCTCGGCGCGCACACTCTTTCTCGAGGCCGCCGGATCGAGGGCGGCCGGAAAGGGGGGGCTTATGCAGGACCGCAAGACACTCAGGCGTCATGCCGAGCTGCTCGACGCCATGGCGCAGCGGCTCTCGGTCGATCTGGAGGACGCGGTTTTCCGGGGCGATCTGCGCCCGGACGAGATCGCCGACGCGGTGCTGCGCTGCGCCGACTGCCCCAATCCTCGGCACTGCGCCGAGTGGCTGCTGAACCATCCCAGGGGCGCCGAGACGACCCCGCAATTCTGCCGCAACCGGGCCGAGCTGGAGCGGTTGCGCGGGGGCGCGGGCCGGTGACGCGGGGCGGCCAGAGCGGGCAGGTGCCCAGGCTGAGGAGCCTTGCCGATCATGTGCAGCTGGTGCGCCGCATGGGCAAGGCGACGCGCGCCGACCTGGCCGCGGCCGCGGAGACGGGCGATCTGAGCCCGCCCGACTGGGCCGAGATGGTGCAGACCTGCCGCCGTTGCGGCTGGGCCGGAGGCTGCGCCGAATGGCTCGCCGCGCATCCGGACGCCGCCAGCGCCCCCGAACCCTGCCTCAACCGCGCACGTCTGGCGGTGCTCAGCGTCACGGCCCTGCTGCAGGACGAGATGGCCTGACATGGACGGGGGTGCGATCAAGCTGGGCGAGATCGAGCGGCACTTCTGGCTGACCCGATCGGTCGCCCGGACGCTGGGGGTGAGCCTCACCCGCGCGATGGCCGAGGGCCGGCTGACCCCGGCGGCCTATGGCGAGATGATCAGCCGCTGCCGCGCCGCCGGCTGCGACCGGCTCTGCGAGGCCTGGCTGGCCCGGCAGACCGGCGCGGCCAAGGTTGCGCCCGGCTTCTGCGCCCATGCCGATCT
>JAGRMU010000054.1:0-514 GCA_020441165.1 Sedimentitalea sp. | reverse complement strand
GTGTCAGGCCAGCTGCCCCCAGAGATCGTACTCGCCCGACTCGTCCACCCGCACCGAGACGATATCACCCGGCTCCAGCGCCTCGAACCCCGCGTCGATGAAGAGGTTGCCGTCGATCTCGGGCGCATCGGCCATGGTCCGGCAGGTGGCGGCCTCGGCATCCACCTCGTCGACGATCACCGGCAGAACGGTGCCCACCTTGGCGGCGAGCCGCGCCTCCGAGATCGCCTGCGCCCGGGCCATGAAGCGGTCCCAGCGGTCCTGCTTGACCTCCTCGGGGACATGATCCGGCAGCGCGTTGGCCCGCGCCCCGGCGACGTTCTCGTATTGAAAGCACCCGACCCGGTCGAGCTGCGCCTCGTCCAGCCAGTCCAGTAGGCACTGGAACTCGGCCTCGGTCTCGCCCGGATAGCCGACGATGAAGGTCGAGCGCAGGGCGATTTCGGGGCAGATGCCGCGCCAGGCCGCGATCTCGTCCAGGGTGCGGGTGGCGGCGGCGGGCCGCGCCATGCGT
>JAGRMU010000339.1:3499-3853 GCA_020441165.1 Sedimentitalea sp. | reverse complement strand
ACGGCAAGGGCGCCGTGACCTTCCTGGTGCGGGTGAAAGAGGCGCTGGAGGATCCGCGGCGGTTGCTGATGGATTTGTAAAGGTACGGCGGGGTGAACCCCGCCCTACGGACGGACCCGACGGGGCGCCTGTAGGGCGGGGTTCACCCCGCCCCTTGCACGAAACGACAGCGCGTAGGGCGGGGTTCATCCCGCCGCACCCACGAAAAGGCAGGATGCGAACCGACCGATGACCCTGAACAGGTTCAGCAGACTCGACACGCACGGGCTGCGCCCCGATCACGGCTGTGATACACCGACCCCGATCCGCCCGCTGGCATTTCCGAGAGACCGAGACCATGCAACTCCTCTGCCG
>JAGRMU010000339.1:0-3383 GCA_020441165.1 Sedimentitalea sp. | reverse complement strand
GACAAGGCCCGCGCCTTTCTCGGCGGCGCGCAGGCAAGGCTGAACGCGGGCCATGCCGGCGTCACCGGCCAGGACTGCCATTTCCTGGAGACGCTGTGACCCCCGAGCTGACCGCCCTCGCCCTCGCCGCCCTGCTGCTGGTCGTCCAGCTCGGCTGGATGGCCCTGCGTGCCAATCTCGAGGTCGGCTCGCGCTATTTCCTCTCGCCCCGCGACGAGGCCCCGACGCGGATCCCCTCGCCGGGCACGCTGCGCCTCAAGCGCGCCTACGAGAACCATCTCGAGGCGCTTCTGCCCTTCGCCATCGCCGCCCTGGTGATCGCGCTCAGCGGCCAATCGAGCGCGGTCACCGCCGCCTGCGCCTGGCTCTACCTCGCCGCCAGGGTGCTCTACGTGCCCGCCTATCTCTTCGGCTGGGTGCCCTGGCGCTCGGCGATCTTCGGCCTGGGCTATTTCGCCACCGCGGCGATGCTGGGCGCGGCGCTGCTGTGATCTTCACCTCGCGCCAAATACTCCGGGGGAGGCCCGCCAGGGCCGGGGGCAGCGCCCCCGACGACCGGCCCGACACCGGCCCGACACCGACGCAATACCGACGTGATACCGACGCATCGATTCAGGAAGGAAACGACCCATGGCATCCTATGACGTGATCATCATCGGCGGCGGCCCCGGCGGCTATGTCTGCGCCATCCGCTGCGCCCAGCTGGGCCTCAAGACCGCCTGTGTCGAGGGCCGCGAGACCCTGGGCGGCACCTGCCTGAACGTCGGCTGCATCCCCTCCAAGGCACTGCTGCACGCCTCCCACATGCTGCACGAGGCCGAGCACAATTTCGCCGCCATGGGCCTCAAGGGCAAGAGCCCGTCGGTCGACTGGAAGCAGATGCTGGCCTACAAGGACGACGTCATCGGCCAGAACACCAAGGGCATCGAATTCCTGTTCAAGAAGAACAAGGTGGACTGGCTCAAGGGCTGGGGCAGCATCCCCGGACCGGGCAAGGTCAAGGTCGGCGACGAGGTCCACGAGGCGAAGACCATCGTCATCGCCACCGGCTCGCAGGCCGCCTCCCTGCCTGGCGTCGAGGTCGACGAGAAGATCGTCGTCACCTCCACCGGCGCGCTGGAATTGTCCAAGGTTCCCAAGACCCTGGCGGTGATCGGCGCCGGCGTGATCGGGCTGGAGCTGGGCAGCGTCTATGCCCGGCTCGGCGCCGAGGTGACGGTGATCGAGTATCTCGACGCGATCACCCCCGGCATGGATGGCGAGGTCCAGAAGGTGTTCCAGAGAACGCTGAAGAAACAGGGGCTGAATTTCATCATGGGCGCCGCCGTGCAGAAGGTCGAGACCGCCCGCGGCAAGGCCAGGCTCACCTACAAGCTGCGCAAGGACGACAGCGAACACGACCTCGACGCCGACGTGGTGCTCGTCGCCACCGGGCGCAAACCCTATACCGAAGGCCTCGGTCTCGACGCGCTGGGGATCGAGATCACCAGGGGCGGACAGATCAAGGTCGACGATCACTGGCAGACCAACGTCAAGGGCATCCATGCCATCGGCGACGCCATCGAGGGCCCGATGCTTGCGCACAAGGCCGAGGACGAGGGCATGGCCGTCGCCGCAGTCGCGGCCGGCAAGCACGGCCATGTCAATTACGGCGTGATCCCCGGGGTGATCTACACCCATCCCGAGGTGGCCAATGTCGGCGAGACCGAGGAGAGCCTGAAAAAAGCCGGCCGTGCCTACAAGGTCGGCAAGTTCTCGTTCATGGGCAACGGCCGCGCCAAGGCCAATTTCGCCGGCGACGGCTTCGTGAAGATCCTCGCCGACAAGGACACCGACCGCATCCTCGGCGCCCATATCATCGGCCCCTCGGCCGGCGAGCTGATCCACGAGGTCTGCGTGGCGATGGAGTTCGGCGCCGCGGCCGAGGACCTGGCGTTGACCTGCCACGCCCACCCGACCTATTCCGAAGCGGTGCGCGAGGCCGCCCTCGCCTGCGGCGACGGCGCCATCCACGCCTGACCCACTGACAATGCAGGCCCGCGCCGCACCTGCAACGGGGTGCGGCGGCCGGTCAGCCGCGCCCCTGCGGATCGAATCCCGCCTCGCGCATCAGCGCGTCGGACTGGCTTTCCACCGCGCTTTCCAGCTGCGCCATGAACGCCTCGCGCGGGCGCCCGGGCGGGATCGGCTCGAGGAACTCGACCACCGCCAACCCGGGACGGCGCAGGATGCCCTTGCGGGGCCAGAACACGCCCACATTGGTCGCCGCCGGAACGCAGGGCTGGCCCAGCTCGTGATAGAGGATGGCCGGACCCGCCTTGTAGCTCTTGTAGTCGCCGGGCGCGACCCGCGTGCCCTGCGGATAGATGATCAGCTGGCCGGGCTCCTTGCGCTCGGCCGCCACGTCGCGGACCATCCGCGCGATCGCCGCGCCGCGCTTGTTGCGATCCACCGGCACGCAGCCGATGCGCCGGGCATAGAGGCCGATCACCGGCGTCCACAGAAGCTCGCGTTTCATGATGAACTTCGGCGCCGGCAGGACGTTGAAGATCAGCAGGATATCGAGGAAGGACTGGTGCTTGGCGGCGATCAGCACCTCGCCGGTCGGCACCGGTCCGCGCACCTCGCCGCGCAGCCCGACCATCCAGGTCGCGCTCCACAGCACCCAGCGGCAGTAGGTCTTGCAGGCAACCAGCGCCCCCCGGCGCGAGACCAGCGCCCAGGGCGCGAACAGCAGTCCCAGCACCGCCATCGCGGCATAGATCTGGACCACGAAGACCAGCGACCGAAGCCATTGCACCGCGTCCCGCATTCGCCTGCCTCCCCGCGCGCTCGCCTGCCTGTGCCCGGCGACGGGCGCCCTTGTTGCCCGCCGGTGTTGTGCCCCAGCCCCGACGCGGTTTCAATGGCACGGGTGCGCAAGCCATGCATGGCCGGGCGCGATTGCCTCTTTGCGCCGCCGGCAAGGCGCCATATGCTTGCCAGTGGAAACCGAGCGCAATTGAAACGAGAAAACGTCGCACGGATTAACCTGCCGGTCATAACCAGCAGCTAGCAATGTCGGGATTGCCCGGGGCGGGACTCCCGGCCCCGGAGGCGGCAAAACAGGATCAGGAGCGGGACCATGCGTCTGACATGTCCGAACTGCGAGGCCCGGTACGAGATTCCCGATGAGGTGATCCCGCTGGACGGGCGGGACGTGGAATGCTCGAACTGCGGCAGGATCTGGTTCCAGACCCATGCCGACCATCCCGAGGCCACAGCGGCGGATGGCGAGGACAGCACGGGCGCCGCCGAGAGCAGCGCCGAACCGACGCACGCAGAAGAGGTAGCGCTAGCGCCAGAGGACGAGACCGTGGCTGAGGCTGCTGAGGCTGCTGAGG
>JAGRMU010000338.1:522-1948 GCA_020441165.1 Sedimentitalea sp. | reverse complement strand
TGCGGAACGCCTCGGGGCGCACGACCTGCGCGTAGGCGCGGCGCGACAGGGCGAAGTAATCCTCCGCCGAGAAGCCCGAACAGGAGCCGTGCTTGCGCCACTGGTGCCAGGCCAGACCGGCGCTGCCCATCACGTCGGCCATCGCCGCGGTCTGGCGTCGCGAGGGCGGGGGATGGGCGGTCTGGCAGAAGGAGGGATAGCCGCGCGCGTATTGCGGCCAGAGCCCGTGCAGCGTCCAGCCATGATCGTGACGCGCATCGCACTGGTCCGCGCCCTGCGCGTCGCCGGTCTGCGCGCACCAGCTGGGCGACCAGCTGAGGCTGAGCACCCAGTAGTCGAATGTCCCCGCCTCCTCCGCCTGCCCGAGGGCGGGCAGGAGGGCGCAGATCCAGATCAGCAGCCCGCGCATTCGCCTCTTTCCTTGCATCGCGATGCCGACTATATACCGCGCAAGTTCCCCGACAACGGTAACCCGCCCCGGCCCCCGGGGCCGCCTGCTCCGCCAGGCTTCGGGAAAGACTTGCGCCGGGCTGCCGCGAGACAAGGAGAGACGCATATGGCAAAACCGATCATGGCCAGGGCCACCGCCGTGTGGCTGGTGGACAACACCACGCTGAGCTTCAAGCAGATCGCCGATTTCGTCGGCATGCACGAGCTCGAGGTGCAGGGCATCGCCGATGGCGACGTCGCCGCCGGGGTCAAGGGATTCGATCCGATCGCCAACAACCAGCTGACCCAGGAGGAGATCGACGCCGCCGAGAAGGATCCGCTGCACAAGCTGAAGCTGAAATTCAACGCTGCTGCCGTGGGCGAGGAAAAGCGTCGCGGTCCGCGCTATACGCCGCTCAGCAAGCGCCAGGACCGGCCGGCGGCGATCCTGTGGCTGGTCAAGTTCCACCCCGAGCTTACCGACGGGCAGATCGGCAAGCTGGTCGGGACCACCAAGCCGACGATCCAGGCGATCCGCGAGCGCACCCACTGGAACATCGGCAACATCCAGCCCATCGACCCGGTGGCGCTGGGACTGTGCAAGCAGTCCGAGCTTGATGCCGTGGTGCAGAAGGCGGCCGCCAAGAAGGCCGCCGAGGGCGTGGTGATGAACGATGACGAGCGCCGCAAGCTGGTCAGCACCGAGCAGAGCCTCGGCATGTCGCCCGAAGCGAAGATCCCGACCGCCATCGAGGGGCTCGAGACCTTCACCCTGGGCGGCTCGCATAGTGAGGATGACGAGGAGGACGAGGAATTGCTGGTCGATGCCGACAGCTTTTTCAACCTGCCGGACAGCGACGAGGACGACGACGAGGACGACCAGCCGCGCCAGCGCGGCTGACGCCCCGCGGCGCCGGCCCGCGCGTCACCGCCGGGGCGCCGGGCGCTGCAGCAGCGGGATCAGGCCGAATCCGATCTGTCCCGCCAGCCCCAGCAG
>JAGRMU010000338.1:0-474 GCA_020441165.1 Sedimentitalea sp. | reverse complement strand
CACCGCCAGGGCCAGTTCGGCCAGCATCAGCAGGCAGAATGCGACCGCCCCCATGGCAAGGCGCGCCCCCGGCGGCGCGGGCCGCGCCCGCAGCAGGCGGCGCGCGACGATCCAGGCCAGGGCCAGCACCAGCGGAAGCTCCAGCGCCACGGCCCGGAGCGGGCCAAGCGCCGGGGTCAGGACCACGACGCGCAGCACCCCCAGCAGGACAGCGGCCGGAAACACCAGCGCCATGTAGAGCGCGCCGGCGCGCAGGGCCCAGCTGCCGGCCATGGCGGCGTCAGACGTCCTTGCGGGCACGCAGGGCGGCGCTGATCGTGCCGTCGTCGAGATAATCGAGCTCGCCGCCGATCGGCACGCCCTGGGCCAGCGAGGTGAGGCGCACCCGGCCGGCCAGCCGGTCGGCGATGTAATGGGCGGTGGTTTGCCCGTCGACGGTGGCGTTCAGGGCCAGGATCACCTCGCGGATCCCTT
>JAGRMU010000053.1:23841-24848 GCA_020441165.1 Sedimentitalea sp. | reverse complement strand
TCCTCGAAGAGGCCGTCTCGCGCGAGACGCTGGGTCATCGCAACACGTTCGACGGGATCGACGATCCCGAGGTCGGCGCGGTCGGCCAGGTCAGATCGGTGCCGATCCTGTCCGACAGGGGCGCCGGCCTCGACCGGCACCTGCGGGAGTTTCGGCAGGTGCTCGCCATGCGGGACCGTCTCGCCGCCCGCGTCGACACCGCGCGTCAGATCGCCCGCCTGACCGCGGCCTGACGCCTCGCAGCCCGGCGCGCCAAGGCGCGACCCCGCGACATCGGGGCGGGCTGCCATCGCGACAGGATCACCAACCCCAGCAAACCGAAGGCCGCGGACCCGCCCGCGGCCTTTTCCATGTGCGGCGCCGTCGCCGAGCCATGGCAGGCATCGCCACCCCGATCGCCCCGCCCAGACCCCGGCGTGCAACCCGTAGGGCAAGGCGTGGAAAAAACCACCGAGCCCATATCCGTTGACAGCTGCCCGGACACATGATCCCTTCAGACAGCCGATCGAGAGCATGGATCGCGATAAGCACGCATGTTCACGCGGCAAACGCGATCTGCCTCAATGGCCGCCCTTAACTTGTAAAATGGCCATTTTTTCCCGAAAATGGCCATTCTTAGCTTGTCGGCACACTTGTCGGCATAGCCGCTACTGGCATTTCGAATAGCCGCAGCTGGCGCAGGTCATGCAGCCCTCGATCATGCGCATCTCGTACTGGCCGCAGCTGGGGCAGGCCTTGCCGCGCGGGGCGTCGAGGTTGACGACCTGGGCGGTCGGGTCGGTCTTCAGGCCCTTGCCCTCGCCTTCGAGAAAGCCGATGGCGATCATGTGGCGTTCGATCACCCCGCCGATGGCGGCGAGGATCGAGGGGATGTACTTGCCCTGCACCCAGGCGCCGCCGCGCGGGTCGAAGACCGCCTTCAGCTCCTCGACCACGAAGCTCACGTCGCCGCCGCGCCGGAACACCGCCGAGATCATCCGGGTCAGGGCCACGGTCCAGGCGAAATG
>JAGRMU010000053.1:22175-23823 GCA_020441165.1 Sedimentitalea sp. | reverse complement strand
ACCTCGAAGGGGCGCCGGTGGCCGTTGATGACGATGTCGTTGACGGTCAGGTAGATGGCATGCTCGCTGTCGGGCCATTTCAGCTTGTAGGTGTTGCCCTCGAGCGCGCCGGGCCGGTCCAGCGGCTCGGACATATAGATCACGTCGCCATGGGGGGTCTGGGGTTCGGCGTCGGTTTGGGCGATCACCTCACGCTGGATTTCTCCGAACGTTATCCATTCTGCGTTAACTTCCAGGTGTTCGGCTACTGCCTTAGCCAGACGCAGATTGATTTCCTTTTTCCCGGTTTCGATTTCGCTGATATAGGCGCCGCTGAAGCCCGACAATTCACCAAGCCGAGCGAGGGTTAGCCCAGACTTTTTCCGAGCATCGCGCAGTCTGGCACCTGGAGATTTGGTTTCGGTATCGCCCACGCTCAACACCGACCCCGTCACATCGTTCGGCCGATAGGTCGTGCAGCCCTTGCAGCCGCTCTCCCAGGCCTGCAGGTAGACGTCCTTGAACGCGTCGAAGGCGATGTCCTCGGGGCAGTTGATGGTCTTGGAGATCGAGCTGTCGACCCATTTCTGCGCCGCCGCCTGCATCCTGACATGCTCGGCCGGGGTCAGGGTCTGGGCGTTGACGAAATGATCGGGCAGCGGCGCGTCGCCGAACCTGTCGCGCCACATCTGCACGGCGTAGTCGACCACCTCCTCCTCGGAGCGGCTGCCATCCTTCTGGAGCACCTTGCGGGTATAGGCATAGGCGAAGACAGGCTCGATCCCCGAGGAGACGTTGCCGGCATAGAGGCTGATCGTCCCGGTGGGCGCGATCGAGGTCAGCAGGGCGTTGCGGATGCCGTGCTCGGCGATCGCCGCGCGCACGTCGGCGTCCATCTGCTGCATGGTGCC
This sequence comes from Sedimentitalea sp., assembly GCA_020441165.1. Classification (GTDB taxonomy): domain Bacteria; phylum Pseudomonadota; class Alphaproteobacteria; order Rhodobacterales; family Rhodobacteraceae; genus JAGRMU01. The sequence continues at coordinate 22,933 of JAGRMU010000053.1, read as the reverse complement.
GCTGGCGAGGTATTTCTCGGCGTCGAACAGTGGAAACGCGCCCTTCTCGCGGGCCAGGTCCACCGAGGCCAGGTAGGCGGCGCGGGCGATGGCGTGCAGCCAGTCCTCGGTCTGGCGCGCCGCCGCCTCCGAGCCGTAGCGCAGCCCCAGCATCAGCAGCGCGTCGGCGAGCCCGGTGACGCCCAGCCCGATCCGGCGCTTGGCCCGTGCTTCCTCGGCCTGCCGGGGCAGCGGGAATTTCGAGGCATCGACCACGTTGTCCATCATCCGCACAGCGAGGGCGACCAGATCGGCCAGCGCCTCGGCGTCGAGATGGGCGTCCTTGCCGAAGGGCTCGGTCACCAGCCGCGCCAGGTTGATCGAGCCCAGCAGGCAGGCGCCATAGGGCGGCAGCGGCTGCTCGCCGCAGGGGTTGGTGGCGGCGATGGTCTCGCAATAGGCGAGGTTGTTCATCGCGTTGATCCGGTCGATGAAGATCACCCCCGGCTCGGCATAGTCATAGGTGGCGCGCATCATCCGGTTCCACAGATCGCGGGCCGGCAGGGTGTGATAGACCTTGCCGCCGAAACTCAGGTCCCAGGGCGCGTCGGCCTTGACCGCGGCCATGAAGGCGTCGGTCACCAGCACCGAGAGGTTGAACATGCGCAGCCGGGCGGCATCGGCCTTGGCGGCGATGAAGGCCTCGATATCGGGGTGATCGCAGCGCATGGTCGCCATCATCGCGCCGCGGCGGCTGCCGGCGGACATGATCGTGCGGC
>JAGRMU010000053.1:16068-22070 GCA_020441165.1 Sedimentitalea sp. | reverse complement strand
CCGCCCTGCTGCATGGTCAGCGCCGCCTCCTTCAGCATCTCGAAGATGCCGCCCATGCTGTCGGGGATGGTGCCCATCACGAAGCAGTTGAAGAGCGTCACCGAGCGCGCCGTGCCGGCCCCGGCGGTGATCCGCCCGGCAGGCAGGAAGCGGAAATCCTCGAGCGCGCCAAAGAACCGCTCCTCCCAAGCCGCGGGGTCGGTCTCGACCGCCGCGAGGGCACGGGCGATGCGCCGCCAGCTGTCCTCGACCGAGCGGTCGATGGGGGTGCCGTCCGCGTCCTTGAACCGGTATTTCATGTCCCAGATCTGTTCGGCGATGGGGGCGGCGAAGCGGCTCATGAGGCGAATCCCTGATACGGCAGGCAGCCACAATAGCTTGAAGGCCCCGGCAATTCCACTACCATATGGGGCGCGAAGCTGGGGGCGACTCGCATGGACAAGACCCTTCACCTGATCAAGCTGTCGGTCGGCACCGAAACCGTGGACGATCTGGCCGACTGGCAGGCCAGCCGCCGCGCCCAGACCGCCGACGGGCTGCCGCGCCACGTCACCCGGATGTGGCCGAAGCGCGCCGCCGAGATCCTGGCGGGAGGGTCGATCTACTGGGTGATCAAGGGCCTCGTGCAGTGCCGCCAGCGGGTGCTGCGGCTTGACGAGGTGGTGGGCACGGATGGCATCCGCCGCTGCGCCATCGTGCTGGAGCCGGAGCTGCACAACACCCAGTCGGTGCTCAAGCGCCCCTTCCAGGGCTGGCGCTACCTGACCGGCGCCGACGCGCCGCCGGACCTGCCGACGCGCCGCCGCGACGAGGAGGCGTTGCCGGTCGAGATGAACCGGGCGCTGGCCGAGATCGGGGTGCTCTGAGGCGCGCCAGTGCAACGTCCGACCGGGTTGGTCGCGGATCAGGCGCCGATCTGCGCGATCAGCCCGGCGAGCGTGGCGGTCTCGGCGTCGGTGCAGGGGGCGCCGCGGCTGCGCCAGAGCGTCGCCTGGCTGCGTAGGATCAGCCCGTCGGAGAGCGGCTTGAGGTGGTTGGCGCGCAGCGTCTCGCCGGTCGAGGTGATGTCGGCGATGGCCTCGGCGGTCTCGTTCTTGACGGTGCCCTCGGTGGCGCCCTGGCTGTCGACCAGCGCGTAATCGGCGACGCCCCCGACGCGCAGGAACTCGCGCACCAGCCGGTGATACTTGGTGGCGATGCGCAGCCGGTGCCCGTGGCGGGCGCGGAAGGCGGCGGCGGCGGCGTCGAGATCGTCGAGCGTGTCCACGTCGACCCAGAATTGCGGCACCGCCAGGATCAGGTCGGCCTGGCCGAAGCCGAGCGGCGCGATCTCCTCGAGCTGCTGTTCCCAGAGCGGCAGCTTCTCCTGCACCAGGTCGGTGCCGGTGACCCCCAGGTGCAGCCGCCCGGCGGCCAGCTCGCGCGGGATCTCGCCGGCCGAGAGCAGCACCAGCGCGATGCCGTCGACGCCCTCGACCGCGCCGGCGTATTCGCGCTCGGAGCCGGTGCGCGAGAGATGCAGGCCGCGCGCCGCGAACCAGTCGAAGCACTTCTCCATCAAGCGCCCCTTGGAGGGCACGCCCAGCTTCAGGCTCATCGCGCCGCCCCTTCCAGTTCCAGGATCAGCCCGGGGCGCAGCACCCCGCCCACCGCCGGGATCTCGGCCCCCTGCCCCAGTCGCCGGGTCAGCGCGTCATAGCGCCCGCCAGATGCGATGGCCGGCAGGTCGGGGCGACGCTCGGCGTAGAAGCCGAAGACGAAGCCGTCGTAATATTCCATCGAGCTGCGGCCATAGCTGGCCTCGAAATCGAGGTGGTCCACGTCGATGCCGCGCGCCGCCAGCGCCGCGATGCGCGCCTCGAGCCGGTCCAGCGCCGGGCCGATCTGCGGCAGGTCGGCGGCGATGTCGCGCAGGTGCCGCAGCGCGAAGGGCGCGGTCTCGCGCACCCCCAGCAGCGCCTCGAGCGCGGTCAGCTCGATGGCCGAGATCGGCGGCTCGGCGGCATCGGCGCGCAGGGCCGCGATCCGGGCGGCGACCTCGGCCCGGCTGCGCTTGCCGATCTGCGGGGCGCAGCCGGCCAGCGGATCGGCGCAGGCCAGCATCGCGGCGCGCGCCGGCGGCACCGGCACCCGGTGGGCGAAGCGGTCGAGCAGCGCCCGGAACCGGTGCGGCCGCCAGATGTGGCGCATCAGCGCGGCGCGGCGCCGCTCGGAGGTATCGAGCCCGCGCACCGCCGCCATCAGCACGCCGATATCGCCGGTGGCAGCGCGCAACTGCAGGCCCGCCAGCGCGTCGGCGATGCGGGCGAAGACCTCGGCATCGGCGGCGGCGGGATCGGTGCGGTCGAAGACCTCGAAACCGACCTGCGCGTATTCGCTGGCGCGCTCCGGGTCATGCTCCTGGCGGCGGAAGACCTCGCCGGCATAGGTATAGCGGGCCGGCTCGGCGCCATCGGCCATGTGCATCTGCACCACCGGCACGGTGAAGTCGGGGCGCAGCATCTGCTCGCCCCTCAGCGCGTCAGAGGTGACATAGGCGCGGGCGCGGATGTCCTCGCCATAAAGGTCGAGCAGGGTCTCGGCGGGCTGCAGGATCGGGGTCTCGACCGGCTGCGCCCCGGCCGCCTCGAAGCCCGCGCGCAGCAGGGCGGCGCGGGCCAGGGTCTCGGCGCGGCTGGGCATCAGGCGTAGCCGCCCCGCGCGTCCAGAAGCCCGTGGCCGGCAAGCAACTCGCGGACCTTTCCGACGAGCGCACCGCGCGGCGCCTCGATCTGGCTGGGCCGGTCCTTCCATTCCTCGAGCGTGGCGTCCTGCGCGATCTGCGCGCCGAGGATCAGGTCCTTGATCTGCACGATGCCCCGCGCCTTCTCGTCGCCGCCCTCGATGATCGCCACCGGGCTGTTGCGCCTGTCGGCATATTTCAGCTGGTTGCCGAAATTCTTCGGATTGCCCAGGTAGACCTCGGCGCGCAGGCCCGCGTTGCGCAGCTCGGCCACCATGCCCTGGTAGTCGGCCATGCGCTCGCGGTCCATGACGGTGACGACCACCGGGCCATGCTCGGCGCTCTGCATCCGGCCCTTTTCGCGCAGGGCGGCCAGCAGCCGGTCGACGCCAATCGAGATGCCGGTGGCCGGCACTTCCTGCCCGGTGAAGCGCTTGACCAGATCGTCATAGCGCCCGCCCCCGGCGACGCTGCCGAACTGGCGCTTGTTGCCCTTGTCGTCGAGAATGTCGAAGGTCAGCTCGGCCTCGTAGACCGGGCCGGTGTAATAGCCGAGGCCGCGGACCACCGAGGGGTCGATGACGATGCGGTCGGGGCCGTAGCCCTGGGCGGCGAGGAGGCCTGCGATCTCTTCGAGTTCGGTAACCCCTTCGCGTCCTCGAGCTGATTCAACCATTAATTCGCGAAGTCGCTGAATCGTAAGAGCGTTTGTTTTACGCTTTGCTCCGAGAACACCACCAATCCAAGCGGCTTGGGCAAAACTGAGGCCGGCGCCTGCCGTAAAGTCACCGGACTCGTCCATACGCCCACCCTGCATAAGTTGTTGAACAGCTTTAAGCCCAAGACGATCCAATTTATCTATCGCGCGCATAGCGATACCGCGCTGATTGGCATTCGTCTCTGGATTATTGGCGTCAAGAAGACCGACCCACTCCATCATTCCGTCCAATACTTTGCGGTTGTTGATCCGCACCACATAGTCGCCGCGGGAAATTCCAACCTCTTCGAGGCAATCGGCCAGCATCGCGCAGATCTCGGCGTCGGCGGCCATCGAGGCGCTGCCCACGGTGTCCGCATCGCACTGATAGAACTGGCGGAACCGCCCCGGCCCCGGCTTCTCGTTGCGCCACACCGGGCCCATGGCGTAGCGCCGATAGGGGCTCGGCAGGTCATTGCGGTGCTGGGCGTAGACGCGGGCCAGCGGCGCGGTCAGGTCATACCGCAGGGCCAGCCAGTCGCCGGGTTTCTCCGCCTCGGCATCCTCCTGCCAGGCGAAGACGCCGGCATTGGGCCGGTCCACGTCGGGGAGGAACTTGCCCAGCGCCTCGACGGTCTCGACCGCCGAGGATTCCAGCGCGTCGAACCCGTAGCGGTGATAGACCGCGGCGATGGCGCCCAGCATCTCGGCGCGCTGGCTGACCTCGGCGCCGAAATAGTCGCGGAACCCCTTGGGCGTCTCGGCCTTGGGGCGGGGGGGCTTGCGGGTCTTGGCCATGCGGGGGCGTCCTCGGGGCAGTCGGGTTGCCGCGCGGTCTAGCCCAAGGCGCAAACCGCGGCAAGGCGATGGCGGCCGGCCCTGCCGCGCCGAAGGCGCCGGCGCCGCGCGTTTTGCCCCAAAACGCGCGGCGCCAGGATCACGTGGCCCGGAACGGGCCGCCGCCGGATCACCGCCAGCGGCACGGCCCGCATTGGCTTGCCGCGCTGCCTGCTCTATGGATCGCGCGAAGGGGGGACGCGCCATGCAGGACCTGGAAGAGAAACTCGCCCACCTGATCCGCGCAGTGGACGAGCTCAGCGACGTGGTCGCGCGGCAGCAGCACGAGATCGACCGCCTGGGCGCCCGCGTCGCCCTGCTGATGCGGCGCGAGGGCGAGCGCGAGGCCGATGCGGGCAGCGGCGTGGTGCTGGGCGACGACCGCCCGCCGCCGCATTACTGACGCCCATCGCATTCACGGCAGGATGAAACTCGGTCGAACCGGGCCGATGCGCGCACAAAGGATCGCGCCCGGCTAAAGGTCGGGTGGACTCGCGCGAGCCCTTGAGGCAGCGGACGGTCGTGACCCCGGGGAACCCTCGAAGCCAGGAGTCCGACGAGCCGACGCCGCGAACGCCCGTCGACGCGTGACCCGTACTACAGCTCCTCGACCGTCAGCACACCGGGCAGGCTGCCGAGCGCGCCGCGGATCTGCGGGTTGATCGCATAGTCGCCGCCCAGGTCCATCTCGACCTCGCCGGGCAGGCCGGGGTCCATCAGGCAGAGCTGCACCGGCCCGCGCCCGGCGCCGCGCGCCGCCTTTTGCGCCTCCTTGAGCACGGTGCCGACGATGTCGATGACCTGCGCATCCTCGATGAACACCCGCAGCCCGGCGGCGCCGAGATCGGCGATGGCGGCATCGATCGGCGCCACCGAGCGGCCAAGCAGCTTGAGCTGGTCGCTCTCCATCGCCGCCTCGACGGTGATCACCACCTTTGCCCCGGCCTCGAGGAAATCCCGGGATTTCTCCAGCGTTTCCGAGAACAGCGTGACCTCGTAGGCGCCGGTCGGATCGCTGAGCTGGGCGAAGGCGAAGCGGTTGCCGCGCGCCGACTTGCGCTCCTGCCGGCCGGCGACGACGCCGGCGATCTTGGCGACCATCGGCCCGGCTTCGGCCCGGGCGCGGACCTCGTCGAGGCTGAGCACGCCCTTGCGCTTCAGATACCCCTTGTAATCGTCGAGCGGATGGCCCGAGAGGTAGAAGCCGACCGCCTTGAACTCCTCGGCCAGGCGCTCGGCGGGCAGCCAGTCGGGGCTGGCCGAGAGGCGCGGCTCGGGCAGGTCGTCCCCGGCCTCGCCGAAAAGCGACACCTGGTTCGAGGCCTTCTGCTCGTGGATCGCCGCCGAATAGGCGACCAGCGCATCGAGGCTCTCGAACACCCGGCGCCGGTTGGAATCGAGCGCGTCGAACGCCCCGGCGCGGGCCAGCATCTCCATCGGGCGCTTGCCGACGCGGCGCAGATCGACCCGGCGCGCCAGATCGAAGAGCGTGGCGAAGGGCCTGTCCACGCCGCCCGCGCGGCGGGCCTCGGCGATCAGCCGCATCGCCTCGACCCCGACGTTCTTCAGCGCCCCCAGGGCATAGACCAGGGCGCCGTCGGCCACGGTGAACCCCGCCTCGGAGCGGTTCACGCAAGGCGGCACCACCGGCAGCTCCAGCCCCTTGCGCACCTCCTCGAAATAGACCGCGAGCTTGTCGGTGAGGTGGATGTCGCAATTCATCACCCCGGCCATGAACTCGACCGG